>CAYQFN010000001.1:0-35045 GCA_964416685.1 uncultured Thermotogae bacterium
GTGCGCATAAGCGCCAGTCGCTGCTTCATTCCACCGGATAGTTCCACTGGATACAGCTCTTCAAAGCTACTCAACCCAAAGCGCACGAAGAGGCCCTTCGCCTCGCAGATCGCGTCCCGTTGGGATCGACGATCGACTTGGGCGAAGAGGAGCGCATTGGCGAGCGCGTGCGCCACAGGAGGAGGGTGTCGCTCTGTGGCATGTAAGCCACCTGGCCACCTAGGCTCCCATTCTACCTCCAAAGGCAATCTCACCGGAGTCGAACGGGATCATCCCCGCAAGAATCTTGAGGAGCGTCGTCTTCCCGCATCCGGACGGACCTATGAGCACTGTGAAGCTGCCGTGCGCGATCTTTAGTGAAACACGATTGAGAACGACAAGCCTCCTCGCGCTGGTGGAAAACGATTTGCTGACAGCCACAGCCGCCAATGCGGTTGAAATCAATCTCTCTTGTTCGCTCATCTATGGTTCTCCGGGGCTCGTGGTTGAGAAGAAGGTTCTAAGCACTGCATCTTCTTCGCCTTATTCTACTCCCACTCCTGCTCTCGCGCAGGCTATCATTGATCGCTCTTGTGATCTTCGCGTTTCAGTCTTGCTTTGCATCCCGTACCTAGCTATACTAAAAAGGTATTACAGTTAAGGACGAGGGATCGGAGGGCGCTTTGGATTCCAGATATATTGTCGATAAGAACTTCCTGCGACAGCGTACGTATCGGTTTCTCCTCTACATTCTACTGTTTGCCGGTTGCGCGATCATGCTCCTCCCATTCTTCTGGATGGTGACCACGTCTCTGAAGACAAGCTCTGAGGTGATGCAATTCCCACCAAAGTGGATTCCTTCTCATCTACAGTGGATTAATTACATCAAGGCATGGAATGCTGCGCCGTTTGGATACTACTTCTTTAACAGCTTCTTCATCGCTATCATAACGACGATCGGCGACGTAATCACGAGCATCCTTGCCGCGTATGCCTTTGCCAAGATGCGGTTCTTCGGTAAAAATGTTCTGTTCTCCATCATGCTGGGAACGTTGATGATACCAGGGGAGATGCTCCTCGTTCCCAACTACGTAACGATCACACGCCTGCACTGGTATGATCATTACCAGGCGCTGATCATCCCTTGGCTGGCATCGGTCTTCGGAATATTCCTCTTGCGGCAGTTCTTCCGTTCGATCCCCGATGAATTACTCGACGCCGCGCGTATAGATGGATGTTCCCGGTTCAGGTTCCTGTGGAAGATCGTTGTGCCTCTGTCCAAACCAGCGATCACGACCGTCGCCCTCCTCAAGTTTATCGGAAGTTGGAACGCCTTCTTGTGGGTCTTGATCATGACAAGCAGTCCTAAGATGCGCACTGTTCCAGTCGGATTAACATACTTCAGTTCGGATATAGGGACTGTCTATGAGCAGTTGATGGCCGCGGCTGTCCTAGCAATCATCCCTATTCTCATTTTGTTCTTCTTCACACAAAAGCAATTTATTCAAGGAGTAGCGAGGACTGGGATTAAGTAGTACGGACAAGAAGAACATGTAGGAGGTGATAATTGGCAAGCTTACGAGGAACTAGAAGGCAGTAAATCAGGAAACACTATCTAAGGAGGCTGCATGATGAAAAGCTGGAAAGTCTTAAGCATTGGGATGATCTTCGTATTTCTGTTTGGGCTGTTTGCGTTTGCAGATGACGCAGTAACAATCACGTTCTGGCACGCCATGAGTTCCAGGCATCAGCCGAATTTGCAGAAGCTAGCCGATGACTTCATGGCCGAGAACCCAAATATCACAGTTAATCTTGTCTACCAGGGTAACTACGGAGCTCTGCAGCAGAAGATCAACGCTGCCGTAACTGCGGGGAATCCTCCTACGATGGCGCAGATGTACGAGAACTGGACCACGCCGCTTGTCGACGTCCTCTATCCGATCGGTCCCCAGATGACAGATGAGGAAAAAGCGGACATCATTGACGGTCTCGTAGGGAGCAACACATACAACGGCGTCCTGACAACTGTTCCGTTCAACAAGAGCATTATGGTCCTCTACTATCGCAAGGACCTCGTGCCTACTCCGCCGAAGACGTGGGCTGAGTACCTGCAGATGGCCAAGGATCTAACGGTGGATAAGGATGGGGACGGTGTGATCGATCAGTTTGGAACGGCATTCCGCCCATCGGCTAACCCAGAGCAGTTCTTCACTTTGCTCAAGGAAGCCGGCGGGTCCATTCTAAATAAGGATTGGACTGAGGTCACGCTGAATAATGATAAAGGGTTGCAAGCAATGCAGTTTGCGGCGAGCATTGCCCCATATTCGCTTATTACCAGCGGCTACCTCAGCGACCCGTTTGCCGCTGGGCAAATATGCATGTTTATCGATACTTCTGCTGGTTACTACTACAACAATAAGGCAGCCGAGACCGGCGGATTCGAAATGGGGGTTTCCCGCGTTCCAGCGGGGCCAGCGAACCAAAAGTCGATGATCCAAGGGACCAATATTGCGGTGTTCGACATGAACCAGACCCAGGCACAGAAGGATGCTGCCGTCAAGTTTGCCATCTTCCTGTTGCGCCCGGAGAACACTGTCTACTGGGCGGAGAAGGGTGGCTATCAGCCCGTAACCAAGTCTGCTTATGAGACGAAAGAGTGGGAGGACTTCGTTGCCAGTCATCCCTATCAACAGGCGATGTCTGCGCAGATGCTTGATGGCTTCTCACAGATTCTCCATCCAAACTATGGGGATATGCGCCAAGTAATCGGTACCGCATTTGAAGAGGTCATGGTGGGAGAGGCAACGCCGCAAGCTGCATTGGACGACGCTGCTATCCAGATTCAGGATCTGCTAACAGAGTAGAATCACTAGGTCCGGGGCATCCCCCCGGACCTTTTCTTGCATCGAGGGGAAGATGACCAACACAGAGCCTAAGAAGAGACGGCGACTAACGATCCCCGCTGAGTGGAGGACTTCGTCGTACTGGAAGGATACGGGGATGGCCTACCTATACATCGTGCCCGCCTTAGCCATTCTAGGCGCCTTCGTATTCTATCCTTTTTTCTCGGCGTTCAGGCTGAGCCTATTCAAGTGGAATATGATTCGGCCACCAGGGACCTACATTGGCCTGGGAAACTATACGTATATCCTCCACGACAAGTACTTCTGGCGCGCGCTGTGGCACACGTTCTACTACGTGGGCATCAATGTGCCGGTGACGTTGATCATTGCCCTCTTTGTGGCCACACTCCTCAACAAGAAGCTGAAGTTCCTCACCTTTGCTCGCACTTCGTACTTTCTGGCCTACATCACCCCACTCGTTGCTGTGTCAATGGTCTGGAAATGGATCTACAACTGGCAGTACGGGCTCCTCAACTATATTCTCAGTCTCTTTGGGGTGCCAATGATTGACTGGCTAAACGACACTCGTTTCGCCATTCCTGCAGTAATTATCATGAGTGTCTGGCGTTTTGTTGGTTATGAAGCGCTGATCCTCCTTGCTGGTCTACAGGGAATAGATAAAATGTACTACGAGGCAGCAAAGATCGACGGGGCATCCGAGTTTCAAGCATGGCGGAAGATCACTGTTCCCCTGCTGACACCGCAGATTTTCTTTGTGTTCATCATCTCCCTCATTGGTTCATTCAAGGTATACACTGAGATCTACGTTCTATTTAGCGGAACATCAGGCAGGCTTCGGAGCGCGGAGAGCCTAGTTTATTATATCATGAATACCGGTTTCTTTGGTACTCAGCACATGGGGCGAGCCTCTGCTGCATCAGTTATTTTGTTCTTCATAATCTTCGTATTCACCCTATTCCAAATGCAGATCACGCAGAAGCGGGTTCATTATCAATAAGAAGATATTTGCATTACCCGCTTGCATCATCATACCATATGCCAAAGCTGTGGGAGGGAATTATGAGTAGATTCATCGACAGACTGCTCGATCGCCGCCCGGAACGAGATGATGACTCGCCCAGACCGGCCTGGAAGGTGGCGAGCTGGGTTGGCTGGCTAGTGATCGGTGTGATTGTTGTCATCTATCTACTAACCGGGATTTACACAGTTGGCCCATCAGAGGAGGGATTGGTCAAGCGTTTTGGTCGTTATGTGTCGACCGTTGGTCCCGGTATGCACTATCACTTGCCATCGCCAATTGAGAGCGTGGTTAGGGTGAACGTGCTGGGGGTGCGCAAGGAGGAGATAGGTTTCCGAACGGTCTCTCCCGCTCCCAACCCGCGTTACCAAACGGTCGGGATGGAAGCGCTCATGCTCACCGGCGATGGGAATATTGCCCATGTAGAGGTCGTCGTGCAGTACCGGGTGAAGGATGCGCAACAATTCGCGTTCAACCTGATCGATTCTCGTGCCATTGTTAAGGAAAGCGCTGAGGCTGTTCTGCGGGAGCAGGTGGCGACAAAGACGCTCGACGAAACGTTGACTGAACAGCGCGATGTGATAGCTACCAACACAATGACTTCGTTGCAGGCGTTGCTTGATACCTATGGGACGGGAATCTTCATCGATAACGTCCAACTCCAAGATGTTAAGCCGCCAGCCGAGGTTGTCTCGGCGTTCGACGATGTCAACAGTGCGCGTCAGGACAAGGATAAACTGATCAATGAGGCAGACAAGTATTCGCTCGACATTCTTCCGCGCGCCCGTGGCCAGGCTCAGGAGATTGCCAATCAAGCCGAGGCGTACAAGCAAGAGCGGATCAAGCGGGCAGAGGGCGATGTCTCCCGGTTTCTGGAGGTTCTCAAGAAGTATGAGCTCGGTCCCGAGGTGACGAGGACTCGTATGTACATCGAGACGATGGAAGACATCCTTCCCGGGATGGAGAAGATCATCCTCCCACAGGAGGGAACCGGGGTGTTGAAGCTGCTGGATCTCGATCAGCTTCTAAAGAAGGGGGCGACGCAATGAAAAAGCTCATAGTGTTCGGAGGTGTTGTTGTTCTGCTAGTCATTGCTTATAGCCTCTTCACCTTCACGGTCGATGAGACACAAAATGCGGCGGTTCTGCGCTTTGGCAAGATTATCAGAGTCGTAGAGGAACCCGGTCTGCACTTCAAGGTGCCGTTCATTAATAACGTGGTCTACCTTGAGGACAGGATTCTGAATTACGACATTCAGCCGCGCGATATCTTAACCTCCGACCAGAAGCGGTTAACTGTTGACAACTATGCCATTTGGCGGGTGGGCAAGCCACAGATCTTCATCGAAGCAAATGGCGGAAACATCGCCAGTGCTCAGGCCCGCATCGACGATATCGTGTATTCCGATCTGCGCGACATCCTCGCCAAACACACGTTGGACGAGATAGTCTCTGCCAAGCGGCTGGAATACCTGCATCAGGTGACCGCCCTCAGCAAAGGAAAGCTGCAGGCATTTGGCATCGATCTTATCGACGTGCGCATCAAGCGCGCTGATCTTCCAAGTGAGATCGAGCAGGCTGTATACGGCCGAATGCGTTCAGAGCGCGAGAGGATTGCGGCACAGCTACGGGCTGAAGGCGAAGAACAGGCAAAACAGATTACCTCAAACGCCGATAAGGAGAAGGAGATCATCCTCGCCGAGGCAAACAAGGCGGCAGAAACGGTCAAAGGAGAGGGTGATGCCCAGGCGCTCGAGATATACGCCGACGCCTACAACCAAGATCCTGAATTCTACCGATTCTGGCGCAGTTTAGAGTCGTACAAGACAGCACTAAAGGACAACACGAGCATCGTGCTCACTAACGATTCTGACTATCTGCGTTTCCTAAACACGATGAAAGCTGAACAACCCTAGCCGACAGAGCCTGTTGCGCAAGTCCTGTTTTCTGCTCGTCTTGAAGCTTGAATCCTGGTTTCAAGCATTTAGCATCTCGCGAGTGCAGTATCTGAAAAAGGATTTATTGCGTCTTCCAGGGGCGTACAGATCGTTGAAAAATCGAGAGATAGGAAGATTGAATGGTCGGGAGATTGGAAAGTTCACTCACTCAACCGATTATTCGGCTCTTTGTCGTTTCGCCTGCCTGTGCCAGCGCCTGTCTGCATCCGAAGGACAGGCAGAAGGCAGACAGGAGTGGGTAAGCAAAGACAAAGGGTCAAGGCTCTCACAGAGCCAAGTGCTTTACCACGAAGAACACTTGGGGTGTAGTAACCGGTCCTGTTTACTACCCCCCCGAGGAGTCAAAGAACAAAGCGCTTGATTCCATTCTCTTAGTTGGATGAGATATAGTAACTGATCCTGTTTGGTACCCCTTCTGAGATGATCAGCCTGTAATTTTTGCCAGCATGTCCACGCGGTAGCCGCAGTCCAGGCACAAATCTTTGTGCTCACCTGGTTGATGATGCTCTAGCTTGAGCCGAATTCCAACCTTCGCGCTCTTCGTGCCCTTCGTGGTGAATTCTCTTGGGCATTCGTCTCTGGTGATCTCAACGTTAGGTTGCCCACTCAAAATGATACGGAACCAGTGATTCAATCCTGCTGTCTCTCTCTGCGTGCTGGCAGGTCTAGCAATAGAATAGCGGGCCTACTACACCCCTAAGCGTCCCCGCAAAGCTTCTGTGTTGCAGGATAAGGGCTTTGCATAACAGTCTGTGCAGTAACCTCTTATGACTACATTCGAGCGCTGGCGAAGGGGCTGAAATCTCTTTGTTGTCCTGGGTGTGCGTGAATCACGAAACTTCTCGTCGCTCTCCGTGTAGATTCTAGCGATCCAAACAAGACACAGGGGGCATTTAAGATGAAGCGAGCAATGGTTCTTGGCATGACATTCGGCCTGCTTTTGCTGTTTGGTATTGCAGCGAGCGCAGGAACAGAGGAAGCTCTGTTTTCTCCAGGCAACTACTATCTGATTTCGATCGGAGCGGTGGCTGGAGAGGTGACATCGCTTGTTCAAACGGGGCAAGCAAAGGGCTTCACGGTAATCGTTCTCAATGATGACGAAATCTCCGCCTACCGGGGGACCGAGCAGACACAGGAGGTTGAATCCGATCTCATAGGCACACCATCTTTGCTCTATGTCGATGGAGGCCGTTTCTTGTTACGTGTACAGGGGGATGAGTTTGATTACGAAGTGCGCCCGGGGGCGAAGGGGTACGATCTCGTCCTCATTCCTCATGAAGACATGACCGCATCTGATCTTGTCACCAACGTATTAGCCCCTCTACAGGAGATGGGGGTCGTAGGTGATGAGGTCGATATGGAGTACAGTACCTTCATCCTCAATCCAGAGAAGTCCGAGGCTCCGCCGGCGGGAGTGGCGATAGATTCCAAGCTTTACAACCTCATGATCGCTCCCGACTGGCTCGCTGCGGCGGCAAGAATGAACCTAGCTCGCACCGGTCTTCGGGTGAGCGCCATCGCGGAAAAGGTTCCAGCAGGCGCTGTACCTGAGCAGTTTGCACCGTATGTCGTCAGCGAAACGGAGACACTCGCCAAGCTCCTGCTGCCGATCGAAGATCTCGTGTCGTTGGCAAGTGATACCGCCATCGGATACGTACGCCCTCCGTACCAGCCACAACCGGCCATGCCATAAGGGGAGACCATGAAACGCATACTAATACTTTTGCTGATCCTATCTGCTCTCGCTGTTCCAGCCTTTTCCGCAGCACCGCTCTCAGTAGGGGTCGACCAGACCACACGCAGTGACTGGAATGCTATTGTCGCGTCATTCGAGGAAAACACGCGCATCAAGGTCAACCTTCATCCGTATCCTGAGAACAGTCTCGCCCAGCAGGCAGTGATCGAGAAAACGACCCGCGCGGGGAAGATCAACCTGATCATGCTGAGAAACGACTGGGCGCGCAGCTTGCAGCGTTACACAATCGACTTAAGTCACTACGAGCAGCGTCTAACGGATGCTGGCGCGAAGCTGATGTATGTGAGCGGCCAGCCGCTTGGAGTGATCATCCCGTTTGCTCCCGACTGGTTCCTTGCGCTCATCGCCTGGCCAGGGAATCCTGAGGATGCGATTTCGTTCCTCTCTTCATTGACCGCTGGGCCAACCTTTGCCACGCCGGCGCCGTCTAAGGTGAGCCCGGAGGCGATGATCAAGTCGTTCGCCACGACGAAGATCGCTCGTTCCGAGCACAATCCGAAACTCGATGGTTCCCTGGAAGCGCTCCTCGGGGCGGTGCAGTCAACGGTCGGTCCGATGACCGCTAACTTCATGAGTAGGCTTCCAGTGCAAGCCCAGACTGCGTTGAGCGGGTTGGCAAAGCTCTACGGGATTCCGTTTTCCGCCGCGACATCGACAGTAACAGTGGTCCTAGAGACACAAGGCGGACGTACGAGCAGCGCAAGCGTGGCGGCTCTATCCGCATTGGGCGTGAGTAAATCGTCAATAGAGGCATCAGCAAGCCTGATCAAGGTAAGCGTGCCCCTGTCACAACTCTCAACAATCGTCAATCAAATCAGCGGGATATCCTTCATCAGGGGGCCGTACAAGCCGTATCCATTGTCGATCACCGGTCAGGGGATCCACGCGATCAATGCTGATGTGTTGCACGCTTCCGGTGTCACTGGGAGTGGGGTGAAAGTAGCGATCATCGATCTCGGCTTCGCCGGACTATCGCAGGCACAGTCGCGAGGAGACATCCCCGTGTCGGTGCAGCAGTACGATGTAACCGGGACGGGGCTCACCAGTGGGATCAGCCACGGGACCGCTGTAGCAGAGATCTTGCACGAGATCGCGCCCGATGCGCAGCTCTATCTGATCAAGATCGCCGATGAGGTGGACCTCGATCAGGCGGTCACCTACTGCCTGAACAACGGAATCAAGATTATCAGCCATTCTCTGGGATGGTACAACACCAATTTCTACGACGGAACGGGGACAGTCGCCGACATCGCCAAGCGGGCGATTCAAGGAGGCATCCTATGGGTGAACGCCGCTGGGAACGAGGCGCAGAGCCACTGGGAAGGAACCTTTAGAGATAACAATTCAGATGGGTGGAACGACCAGTCGGTCAGTTTCTCTGCCAGTGCCGGGCAACAGATCATCCTGTACATGACGTGGAACGATTGGCCGAAGGCTTCTTCCGACTACGACCTCTACCTGTATGATCCATCGAACAACGTTGTCGCCTCCTCGACAAAGCACCAAACGGGGACAGAGGAGCCGACCGAGTCGATCATCACCACCGCCAGTTCCAGTGGCACCTACCACATAAAGGTGAAGGGGACCGGTGGCAAGAAGATCGAGATCTACAACTTGTACCAGAATCTGTCGCCAGCGATCGCCTCAAGTTCGATCCTCGCGCCGGGAAACGTAGACCAGGTCGTTACAGTTGGCGCGATTGATTACCACCACTACTCGTCTGGTTCGCAGGAACCGTATAGCTCGCAAGGGCCGACGAACGACGGTCGAGCAAAGCCTGACCTGTGCGCACCGGACAACGTCACGACCGGTACAAGCCCGTATACGACCTTTGCTGGAACATCTGGAGCCACCCCGCACGTCAGCGGCGCGGCAGCACTGTTACTATCTGAAAACCCGTCCATGTCCGAATCTGCTCTACGAAGCGAGCTCCTCTCCGAGACCGTCTCTATGGGCTCACCGTACATCTACGGACACGGAAGATTGGTCCTCACGCCGATTGCAGCGCCTAATCAGTCACCGCATGCGGCCTTCAACATGAGCACATCCTCGACGGCCGTGGGATCATCCGTCTCGTTCAACGCTTCAGCATCGTCGGATAGCGACGGAAGCATCGTAAACTACGCGTGGCAGTTCGGCGACGGAGCTTCAGCCTCCGGGGTGACAACACAGCACGCATATGCTACGACTGGAACGTTCACCGTTCGCCTTACCGTCAGAGACAACGACGGAGCTACGGATACGACGCAGCAGCAGGTGCACGTCTCTACCGCGGCCAAGGCTGACCTAGTGGTAGCGGGAATCACCCACTCTCCGGCACAGCCGACGATTGGAGCGAACATTACATTCCTCGTCAATGTAAAAAACCAAGGAACAAGTAACGCTTCGCAATTCCGTGTCAAGCTTAGTGGAAACGGATCGAGCGTGAACAAGTACGTCACGTCATTGTCCGCTGGCGGATCGACCAATATCTCGCTCGTCCTACCACTGACTCAATCTCCAGAGACGTTCACAGTCACTGTCGACGATACGAACCAGGTTCCAGAGTCGAACGAGGCCAACAACCAGGGCCAAGAAACGGTGCAGCAAGGCTCGCAGCCAGTGGCTGCCGATGCCGGTGGGCCGTACTCTGGGGCTCCCGGACATGCAATTACGTTCAACGGCTCTGGTTCTAGTGGTCCGATCAGCGATTACACGTGGAACTTTGGCGATGGAGGAAGCGCGCATGGCGTCAATCCGACGCACGCTTACGCAAGCGCTGGCACGTACACAGTGACGCTCACGGTGACGGGGACGGGGACCCGCGATACGGACACAGCGCCTGTGACGATCAGTGCCCCAGCTCCTAGCGCAGGCGCCTGGATTAGTCCGGTCGGGTACACTGATTCAAGTAGGTTATACCTCTACCCAGAGAGAGCCTACGACGACAATCCAGATAGCGCTGCCTTTACGCGCATCGGACTGCGCCAATTCGTCTGGACGACTCCGCTTGAGCTAAGACTGAGCGCGCCGACACAATGCGACGGCGTTAGGTTCATGGTATCGGATGATTATGGCGCGTGGGCCTACAGCACGATCGTTGTGGATGTCTATGCGGGCCATAGCTGGACAAATGTATATAAAGCACCGGTTTCCGAGGGCACCTGGAAAACGGTATCGTTTAGCGCAAGAGCTATCAGTGCAATGAGGATAACGGCTAGGCGAAACAGCGTGCCCAGGGACATCAAATTCTACATCAATGAAGCTCAGTTTCATCAGCTTGGTAGCGCTCCCGGACCTGCCAACCAGCCTCCGAGTGCAGCGTTCTCGTACTCACCGAGTTCTCCCAATGTTGGACAGCAAGTGACGTTCAACGGGTCGAGTTCTGGCGATTCTGACGGATCGATCGTCTCTTATCAATGGAACTTCGGCGATGGGACAGGAGGCAGTGGAGCGGTTGTGCAACACGCCTACGCCAGCAGCGGAACGTACCAGGCTCGCTTGACAGTCATCGACAACGACGGTGCAAGTAACGCGGCTACGCATAATGTGACGGTTGCGCAGGCAGCCCCTGGGCTCTCCATTCAGCTTTCGCTTCCCAAATCGTTGTATCAAGTGGGCGAGGCGATACTAATCAATTACACATTGAACCGTGAAGCATACGTCTACATCTGTGAGGCGGACGCCAGTGGTAAGTTAAGTCTCCTCTACCCGAACTACATCGAGCGGAACAACCGCGTTTCGGCGGGGACACATAGCCTCCCGAGCGGTGGATATACCTTGCGAGTGAGTGAACCAACAGGAAACGAGACTCTGTACGCATTTGCTGCGACGAGTCCTCTTCCCAATTTTCCAACGCAGTTCTCCGGGTCGTTCCCTGTTCTCAGCTATAATCCACCCAGCTTCCGCAACAGTGTCCTGCAGACGATGCAGTCGCAGTTGCCGCCGGGCGAATACGCCGAGGACTCGCTTGGATTGAGTGTCATAGCGCAAGCCCAGAGCACCGGAACGCTGTGGGTGAGGTCTTCGCCGCAAGGGGCCTCGGTTACGATCGATGGCTCGTTCGTGGGTACGACACCAACGCAAGTCACGACAACGGTGGGAACGCACACTGTGAGCATCTCTCTCTCCGGTTATCAGGGCGAAACCCGCCAGGCTCCGGTCTACGCCGGACGGACGACCACGGTGCAAGTTCTCTTGCAACCGCAGAGTGTGGGCCCCAGCGCGACGTTCACTGTGAATCCAACAGAGGCGACAGTTGGACAGGGGATACTGTTTGACGCCAGTGGTTCAACCGCACCGAGTGGCTGGATCGTCTCCTATAGCTGGGACTTCGGCGATGGAAGCAGTGCTGCTGGCGTGCAGGCCGTACACGCCTACGCAGCGCCCGGTACGTACACTGTCCGCCTCCTTGTAAGCGACAATCAGGGGAGCACGGCGATGGCGCAGGCGAGCGTGCCGATCAGCGGTGGATGGATGCCGCCACCTCCCACGGTGGGAGCTCCCGCAATGGGGAATACTCCCGGGATCTTTGTGTGGGGCACGGACACGTGGCACATCACGGTGAACGCCGGTGCTGGCTGGATGAGCCCACACAGCTACCGCTTGGAGCTTAGAACCGATGGCTCCTTCCAAGGAGTGAACCAGTCGACGAGTGGTGGGGTTGTTCCTCTCGGGGTTATTCCCACACCGACAGAGGGCGGCAAGACACTCGTGTTTAACGGGAGCCTACAGGCGGGGAGTGCGGACTACACATTCACTGTTCCTAATTCCAAGAGCGTGTGGATGAGCCTGAAGCTGGACATCAACGGAGATGGAACACTTGATGAGTCAGAGAGCTTCGTGTACTTGCGGACAATGATGGTCCATCCGCCGGTGGCCCCGTTTGTAGTAGGGCTGCCGAGCGGAAGCAGCGGTCCGCTCGTGCCGAGCATGAACTTCCGTGTGGGAAGGGGATTGACCTACACATCGAGCGTACGATTCATCATGTGGATGACCTCAATCAACACGCTGGAAGGACACTGATCAGCAACAATCAAGGGGCCGCCTCGCGCGGCCCCATTTTCTCTTCCATCTTCCAGCCCATTGTGGCACGCTCACTAGCAATGCTCCTGTTTACAGAAGGGTAGGTACAGGAGCCAGGTGATCGGGCGAGTGATCTCGGTTGATGAGGACAGCGCAGCGTTAGCTGAGGAAGCGAAGCTGGACGGGTGCTATGTGTTGAAGACGGATCTCAAGAAGGAAGTAGCATCCAAAGAGACGATCCACGCGAGGTACTCGGGGGCGTAGTAAATGGGGACGACTACTACACCCCCAAGGATCTAGCATTGGTGGAGTAGTCGTTCCGCACCAGCAAGCCCGTTACCCTGAAGATACGGCCGGTGTATGTGGACTGAGTCACACACCCGTGGTCATGTATTCGTGGTGATGCTCTCTACCTGATCATCGCTGAGTTGGCGCGCTGCTGGCATGAGCTAGATATAACGGTCAATGAGGGCTCAAACAGCTTGACGCCATCTGTATCACGCTGCTGTTGGTGAAGAGGGAAGTGACCAGCAAGATTCCCCGTATACGCCTTCAGTCGCCTATCCTCGCCTCAATTCACGGGAACATCCATTGAATCTCCTGCACGGGTTGATTCCCCGCCCCTTCGGGCGTGCTTCTTGGAAAGCCTCTTGATACACCGTTCGCTTGCAGTGGGGTACTTCACTATCGTGCCTAATTGATCAGTCTTCTGGGACACAACCATCTTTTCCATCCGCCCTGCCAGCAGCGTGACTTCCGCATCCCTGTGCGTTATCATGCACCGCCCGTCATCATACAAATGAGCGGAGCAAATCAGCGAGGGTGAAAGAGCGATGGACTTTGATCACAGCTTGCAGGCGTTACTTACTGGGAAGAATGTTGTCAACAACCCAACCCGAGAATCACAAATCGAAGATGCCGTAAAGAACAAAGAGGCGTTCGTTAGCGCCTGCGGAGCGCTTGCCACATGGACCCCGGTGGAATCCACCGGACGCAGCCCGCTCGACACCCTCACTGTTCGTCGTGCGAAGAGCGAAGGCGACATCGATTGGGATTCGCCAAACAACATTCCAATCGACGAAGAGACGTTCGACATGGTTATCGAGGACGCGCTCGCCACGCTCAATCGCAAGGAGAGGATCTACATCACCGACCGTGTCCTCGGCGCGGATTCCGCATATGCTCTTCCCGTTAAGACGATCACCGATCGAGCTCTCACCGCCCTGTTCACCGACAACATGTTCCGGCCCATTCCATCGGATATTGAGCGCAGCATCTTCGCCGATCGCCCGTTTGTCATGCTCGTCCTCCCTTACGACAAGCTCGATCCGAAGCGCTATGAGGGTCGCCTGCGCATCGATCCGCGCCTCGGTGGAACATCAACGATGGTCATTGGCATGGACTACGATCGCAGGATTGGAGTCGTCTACGGATCAGCTTACGGAGGATCGGTGAAGAAGTTGATGTTCACCGTGATGAACTACCTCCTCCCCGGGGAGGGGATCTTGCCGCTGCACTGCTCGGCAAACGAAGGAGAGAACGCAGATTCCGCACTCCTCCTCGGCCTCTCCGGAACCGGAAAGACGACCCTCTCCGCCGACCCGCGCCGCTCCCTTCTCGGCGACGACGAGCACGGATGGAGCGATGACGGGATCGCGAACTTCGAGAACGGCTGCTACGCCAAGCTGATCGACCTCGATCGGAAGAAGGAGCCGGAGATCTACAACGCGGTCATGCACAAGGATGACTACCGCAAGCACGGGGCGATCGTAGAGAACGCAATGTTCTATCCCAACGGAGAATTTGACTTATACGACGACCGCCTCACACCAAACTCCCGCGCCTCCTACCCGCTCACCTACCTCTCCAACATCAAGGCGTCGTCCACCGCGGGACATCCAAAGACGATCCTCTTCCTCACAGCCGATGCCAACGGTGTCATTCCCCCGATCTCCAAACTGAATCGCGAACAGGCGATGCTCTGGTTCCTGATGGGCTACACCAGCAAGCTAGCGGGGACGGAGACCGGAATCGTCGAGCCGAAATCCACCTTCTCCCGCTTTTTCGGTGAGCCGTTCATGCCGCGCAACCCGGACGTATACGCGCGCCTCCTCGGCGAGAAGATGGAGAAGTACGGGACAATCGTTTACCTAGTGAACACAGGCTGGAGCGGGGGCCCGTACGGGGTCGGAAAGCGAATGGACATCAACCTTACGCGCGCGATGGTCCACGCTGCCCTCACCGGCGAGCTTGCAACTGTCGATTACGATGAGAACGAGACCTTCCACGTGCTCGTCCCTCGTACTTGCCCCGATGTCCCGCAAGAGATCCTCAACCCAAGAAACACGTGGGAAGATAAAGCAGCTTACGATGCGCGCGCTGCGAAGCTCGCCTCCGAGTTCGCCGCTCATTTCGATAAGGCTTACGGAAACAAGGGGATCGAAGAGGCGATCATCCATCAGTGCCCAGGAAAGTGAACAGTCTGAGACTGTCCATCGTTTCGAGTGGTTGACGAAATCCTGACCGCCAATGACAAGACGCTGTCCTCTCGCCCATTCGCTGCGCTCTTCTGAGCCGCTAAGGGAAAGAGGGAGCACACGCGGAGGTGGGAAGGATTTCCCTGGCGCACTTGCATGCGGAGGTGAAAGCCTCTATTCGGTGTTCGGACTCGCTTTCGCAACCCGCATTGAGCAGAGGCCTGAATGGACACCAGAAGATAGGAGACTAGCCTCTGTTGGATTCTCTTTCGTCTTCTACGTGTTTTTCCGCGCCCTACTTTGTCAGACCCCGGATTGCAGGATGATCTTCGTTACGTTCTGTACCCAGAAGCTCCCCGCGGAGGTGGTATTGTACTCGGCGTTGCTCACGGCGCCATCTTCCGGGAGTACAGCGATGCGAAACCCCATCTGCCAAGCGGGCACCTCCACATCATCGAACGCGTAGGCGAGGATCATCGGATAATCTGGGTCCTCCACCCGCTCCCGATCGATCGACAGATCATAGCCGTCGGCAGCGACGACACGGATGGAGGTGTAATCAACCTCGGAACCGATGAGATCGCTCAAGCGCACTCCGGTATAGGTACCCTTGTCACGCCAGTTGTTGAACTGGTTCTGGTATGTTCCCTCCCGCTTCAGCGTCGGCATGCGCTTCATCATGGGGAGTGTTACCGTGCGAGTGGTCCCCTCCAAACTGACGATCTCGATCCCCGGCGAATCGACGTGCAGTGCGGTGCGAATGACGAATGAGGCGATCACGGCCACGATCAGAACGATGAAGCCAACAAGGTACCAGCGCCTAAGATGCGTATTTACAGCCATGCATACCTCCTAGCGACTATAGTTACACCGATCAACAATAAACAGAGGACAATAACGGCCCAGTCGAAACTCCCCCAACGGCTCTCCTGCGCTGTGGTCCGCCGTGGATGAAGCCCGAAGCAGCGCCCCTTCATGGAGATCGCGATGCTGTCCACGCGCGTTAACCCCGAGACGAGCACCGGGAGGAAGGTATAGCGGAGCGCGCGACGCAAGCTGGAGAAGCTGCGGATCGAGGGAGAGAGGCCACGTACACGCTGCGCCTCCCGCACTGTTTTGAGCTCCTGGCGGAAGAACGGCACGAAGCGCAGCGCGAGAACGAGGATGAACCCATAGCGATACGGGATCCCCAAGCGAATCAGTGCGTGGGCGAAGCGGTCGGGATCGGTCACCATCACAAATAGCATGCTCGATGAGAGGATAACGAGGAAACGCAATGCCATCTGCGCGCCGAACAGGAGCCCGCGATCGGTGATGTCTATCCCGAGAGAGAAGAGAGTCTCTCCATCGTGGATAGAGACCGCCTGCGCCACAAACAGGAAGGCGGCGAAGATAAAGACGAAGCGCGTGCTGCGCAGGAACAGGTTCTCTCCAGATAACGTCGCAAGCGTGAACACGAGGACAAGGGCCCCCAGTTTGATCAGCACCCCCGGCGCAGCGAGAACGGCAAACAGAAAGCCGAACAGCAGCGCCAGGTTCGCCTCAGGGGAGGCCCGGTGAAGGCCCCTCGTCCCGGCGGAGTAGGAGATGTGTGAGATCATATCGGTTCGCCCTCCCAGTAGCCGGGAGTGAACGCTTCCTTCCCCATCGTTCGCAGCCGTGCGCTCACCGTTTCTGGATCTCCGCTCAGCGGCCGCTCGTCCAAATACAAGATCCGGTCGCACAGGGAGTTGACGAGCGGAATGTCGTGTGAAACAAGGAGGATCACCGCTCCCCTCTCTCGCGCAGCGAGGATCTTGGAGATTATCCAAGCGACGTTCGCCCGATCCTGTCCGATGAACGGCTCGTCGAGGAGGAGGAGATCGGGCTCGCGCACCAGCGTCGTCGCCAGTGTCAAGCGTCGCTGCTCTCCCAAGCTGAGCGAGAGGGGAGGAGCGTCCTCCAAGCCGGCCAGGTTCGCATCATCGAGAAAACGGTGAAGGTCATCGTCGTTGACCACTCCTTCGATCCCAAACTCCCCTCTCACACTGCGCTCGAAGATCTGCTGATGCGGGTGCTGGAACAGGTAACCGAGGACGCCCCTTGTGGGGCGAATTATCCGTCCACGACAAGGTTTTTCCAGACCTGCAATGAGGCGGAGGAGCGTCGTCTTCCCGCCCCCGTTTGGGCCGATGATCCCCAGTATCTCCCCCGGCTCCACGCTGAGCGAAAGGTCTTGGAAAAGAGGATCTTCACTGTAGCCGAACATGAGGCCTTCAACCCGCAATGGCGCGGCCTCAGAGCACCTCACCGGTGCGGGAAGATCGAGGTTCTCGTGGGCGCGCAGCCCGAGAGCCAGCAGATCCTCGCGATGCCTGGTCACGCGCCTGGTGACGATCTTGCCCTCGTCCATCACCAGCACCCGCGGGGAGAGCGGAAGGAGAGGGGCGAGGCGATGCTCGACCACCATCAGGGTGCGCCCCTCGCGATCACGCAGCTGGCGCAGGAGGTCGAACACCGCCTTTGCCCCTTCCGGGTCGAGGTTGGCGGTCGGTTCGTCGAGCAGGATCGTGCGCGGAGCCATCGCCAGGATCGAGGCAATTGCCAGGCGCTGTTTCTCCCCGCCAGAGAGGGTCATCGTCGTCCGCTCCGCCAAGTGCGCGATCCCTACGAAGTCCAGTGACTCCTCTACCCGGTTGACAACCTCGCTTCGCGAAAGGCAGAGGTTCTCCGGGCCGAAGGCGACCTCCTGCCATACGTTGAGCGTGCAGATCTGTGCATCCGGATCTTGCTGGATCAGTCCGAGACAGGTGGCGATGCGCGCGGGGTCGGATGTCCACACCGACTCTCCGTCGAGCCTGATACCGCCCGATACCGCGGCCGGGATCATCCCCGGGATGAATCCGGCCAGCGCTCTGCACAATGTAGACTTGCCGCACCCGGACGGCCCGGTGATAGCGATGACCTCGCCGCTTTCGATCGTCTCTGACAGGCGGTCGATCGCCGGGCGCACTCGATCCCGATATTGTATGGTAAGATTATCGATCTCGATCATCAGTCTTCCAGATTCCGTTTCAGAAACCCTGTCGCAAGACCACAGGGAATCTTAAGTTGAATGATTGTGGGATAGGATGATTGAGAGATTGGGAAGTCAAATCACTCAATCTCTCAGTCGCTAAATCACTCAATCCCGTCCGTCTATCGCACGACAATCCGGCTCACCTTCCTCACCCAATATGCTCCATCGTATCTCCCAGCGATCAGGCGCAGGCGCCCGTTATCCAGGGCAATGATCATCTGCTTGTCGCTGATGGCTGCGGACAGGTCAAAGCTCACCTGATAGCCGTCATCGGCGATTACCAGCACGGTCTGCGCCCCCTCCTGCGGCCTTCCCTTCTCCAGGATGAGCGAGAGCGGGATCCCGGTGTACGCCTGCGGGGGCGCGTAGGTGGAACTGCCGCGAAGCTCGGCGACGATGCTCAGCGCACGGTCCTCCCAATCCGAATAGCGGAAGGTGTAGGGCGATGATACAGCGCCTTCAATGCGTGCGCTGTCTGGGGAAGAGAAGGGGGCATAGACGGATGTGTAGTAGTAAACGCCTCCTGCGAGGAGAGCAAGGATCGTGGTGAGGGTGAGGAGGCGTCGCCACCAGGAAGATGGACGCGGGATTGGCCCGTCTTCTCTCCTTGGCACGAGGCGCGAGGCGATCAGGAAGCGGCGGATGTCCCACCCCAGGTAGCCGCCGAAGAAGGCGCCGGAGACGAAAGAGAGGCCGACCATCACCAGGATGAACGCCGGCGTCACCCCCGACAGGTAGATGGCCTGAAAGATGAACACGTTCGATGCCGAAGCGACGCCAGCGGTGAACATCGTCAACGCCAGCGACTGACGGCGCGAGATCCCCATACCGAGGTCGATCAACAGCCCCTCTACCAGGGAGATGAGGACAATCACCACCCCGTGTGTCCCGCCAGAGAGGAGCTCGATCGCTCCCTTAGTCACCCCAGTCAGCGTCCCCGCCCCGAACCTCCCGATGAGCAGGCGGGCGAGGATTGGCCACAGGATGTGCAGCCCAGCGATCAACTGCCCCGCCCCGAATGGGACCCCGAACAGGCGATTGATCAGGTTTCCGATGTAGCCGACGTAGGTAGAGAGGACGCCGCCGATCGACGCGAGGAGGGCCACCAAGACAATCTCACGCACATCCAGTAGTGGCCGCTTCTCTCTCGTCTCTGTGCTCATCCATACTCCCTTATGGGAGTTCGACCTCGATCGAAGAGAGGAACTTCACGCTCTTGACGGTTGTCCCCCTCGGAAAGACGACGGAATCGTCGTATACGAAGCGCATGTACCCATCCTGCTCGGGATCGAGGAAGGCGCCGTCCTTCTTGAAGGCAACGATGAATCTGTCATCGTGAGCAATCACCTGTGATGTGATGGATTGCTTGTACCCGTCCTTCGCAATCAGGGTGATCATGTAGCCGGATGCGGCTAAAGAATCGTTGAAATCAGCATCATCGTAGTGGATTCCCTGCTCCGACTCGGGAGCACGATCATCATCGACATAGGCAATGAGCCGCCACAGCGGAAGCCCGGTGTAGGTGTGGGTCACTCCCTTACTGGTCACAGTCACGCTGGAGGCGTGGCAGGGGCAGCCGACACCGCCTTCCAACTCGCTGCGGGAGAAGGTCCGCGTGATCGCGCCGTTCATCTCAAGCGAGTAGTCGACGTAGGTACCGAGGACATCGATCCGCGACACCATCTTCGCAGAGACAGCTCCTTCAAAGCGAGGATTATTCTCGCCGACCAGCACGACGCGGAGCGGACCGGGATCGTAGGGCATATAGGACCCGTTCTCCTTGTACGCAAGGATCCATGTTCCCTGCGAGCGGTCGAGGAGCTTACCCGCCTTGTAGTTCATGGAATAACCATCCGCAGCTGTAACACGGATGGTCGTGTCGGCGGATACGTTACCGATCAGCGTCGCCATGGGCACGCCGGTGTAGGACGCTGTGTAGTCCACCCCTACTGCATTTACGAACGTTCCCTTGGCTGTTACGACATCAAGTGTTTCCAGGTCAGCGATCGTGTAGTCCCTGCTCGTATCGCCAATGACCACGGTCAGGCTCCTTGCCGGGGTGACCACTGTGGTGTCCTCTACGGTCGTCTGCGTGGGGAGAGCCCCGCCGTCGTAGTTTACGATCAGGTAAGCGACGTCCTTCACCATGAGACCGGTGGATGATGCCCGGCCTGAATAGTAGTGGGACAGGCTCTCGCCGAACGAGTTGAGCATGTCCTCGTTTGAGAAACGCTCATCCTGCGGGAGGAGCACGAAGATCGGTGAGCCGCTGAATCCGCCTTCACCGTCCTTGGAATCAGCGAGTATAGCCTCCCCGGCCAGGGTAGTGTCGTAGATGACGTCATAGGGCACCTGTTGGTAGTAGCCGTCCGTCGCTACCACAGCGAGCAGATCCCCCTCGCCCATCCCACCGACAGCGCTGAGCAGGTCACTGATCAGCACGCCGGAGTAGGTGTGCGCATCCTTCCAGTTCTCATTGTCCGTGTTGAAGACCGGGCCCTGGTAAGCGACGGTCCCGGTGACCTGCGAAGCGTTCGCGAAACCCACCTCCACGACCTGATTTCCCTTCTGTACGAAAACACTGATCCCTGTCCCGGCAAACACTGTTGTGCATAACCCTAGCACTAATACCAACAACGCAGTTGCAAGTTTTTTCACTATCGTCTCCCTCCTGCATGATGATTGAGCAATTATCATAGGGCTTAAGGCTAATGGGATGAGGAATGCATCTGGAAGCCCTGATACTGCCAGCCTAATGATCATACTGCCCCTTTATGTGAGGCGCCTTGCGTAAGTGGGCATAAACAGGGAACTCTAGCAACAGATGATGCGCATTCGCTCCCCTTTTCAATTACGGAAGGCGCAACCGTTTCCAATTACACCCTATCGCCCGCCTTCCCTAGACTGATCCGTAGGAAGCACGGGTCGGAGAACCGACAACGCAAGACTACCGCTGCCGAGGGTACATTTCAAGCAGTGGCGGCATCTTTGCAAAGGACAATAGCAAGTACTAGAATAGTGCTATTGCCGCTCGTACGCTGTGCAAGGGAGATTGGCGTGTGCGAAGATTTGAAATAGAAAGCGCTATCGTACCTTGCCAGATATAGTTCAGGCATGCTGGCAACAGTGGACACGAACGGAGCGCATGCCGGGAGCAGTGGAGTACATGCGCCCAGACGAGATGGAACCGCATTTGTTCGAGCGCTAGGCTCTACCGAGAAGAAAGTAGTTAAACGAGGTATACTTGCAGAAACGGAGGTGGCAGAATGCCTAGTTTTCCCAGATTTCTGTTTCGCGTGAAGGATAGACACATAGAGGAAGAGGCGAAGAAGATGGTCGCCAGTTTCGGGATTAAGGATATCGAGATCCGGCGCGATGACACTATCAAGGACGCGTGGTTAGAGGACAACGAGGCACTTAAGACAACCTATGGACTAGAGGATATCCGCGAATACCTGGAGAACCTGGTCTCGTAATTGAGTGATTGAATGATTGAGTGATTGAGTGGTTATATCATTCAATGATTGATGGTTGGCCTCTACAATCGCTCAATCTCCTGCTCACTCAATCACTCAATTCTTTCAGTTTAGTCGCGCCCGCAGTCGAGCAGAGATGTAGTCGATTCCCCATACGGTAATCACAATAAGGAGCATCATCATCCCTGCGCTGCGGTAGTCTGAGACCTTCATGTACTGGTACAGACTCTGCCCGATACCCCCACCACCGACGATACCGATGATCGTCGCCATACGTACGTTGATGTCCCAGCGATAGAGAGTAAATGAAAGGTATGGATTGATAATTTGGGGAATGATCCCGTACATGATTACCTGTAGCCTATTTCCTCCCGCGGCTCGGATTGCTTCTACCGGGCCGGGATCGATCGACTCCAACCGCTCGGAGTAGAGTTTGGTCAGATCGGCGATCGAGTGAACAAAGAGCGCCAACACGCCCGGGAAGGCCCCTACGCGCACCCACACCAGGAAGATAATCGCCCAAATGATTGCGTCGATCGACCGGGTGATGCTGATCACCACCCGAACTACAGTATAGATCGTACGCCCAATGATCCCCTGAGCAAGATTGCGTGCTGCCAGGAAGCTCAGTGGAACAGCGACCACAATGGCGAAGATCGTTGCCATGAACGCCATGTAGATCGTGACTATGAGGAGACGCACCCCGCTTCCGAGAAGACTGAAGTCGGGGTTCAACAGCCGGACCCATATCCTGCGCGTCTTGCCCGCCCTTGTGAACAGGTAATACAGGTTCACGTCGGTCACTCCAATCGCAGCGAGGAGAGTCAATACGCCAATCAGGGCAAGCGCAATCTTCCAGCTTGTTCGATACCAAGGTAGCCGCTTCTCCTCCACCTTAGCCGCACTGACGGCGTACAGGTGAGTCACCCGGTCATGCCACGGTTCTTGTTGGGAAGAGAAGAAAAACGAGATGAGAGATAGCGGAGCAATGTGCCACAGGAGATAGCGCATCAAGTGATCTACAATCCCGCCTCCCTTTCCACATGATGAGAGCCTAACTCCAAGAAAATGCATCCCAAGAGAGACGCCGAAGTTCTCCCACACGGCAGCGATCTCCACTGCAACGATGAGCATGACCCACCAAGGAAGAGTAACGTAACTTCCCGTTCCAAGGGCAAACCTGTTCCAGCAGTAGGAGGCCATTGTCCATAAGTAGGATACGGCAATAAGGTCTGTAAGAAAGACCAGCGACCGACGGCGAATCACCTGGAAACGCTTGCCATAATCGGGACTATCGGTCATGAATCCGGCATGGTAATGGTCCTGCATCAGTTGATCTTCTCCCTCACCCGACCGCTCAGGTAATCAAGGAACCAGACAACCACGACGATGACGGCGATTACAGCCGCTACTTGATTCCAAGCATTGTCAATGCGCCCCACCTGTCCCTTGTAGTAGAAGAGCAGGCGTCCAATCCCTCCTCCTCCGACAAGAGAGATGACCGTGGCCATACGCAGGTTAATGTCCCAGCGATACAGGGTAAATGCAAGGAAGGAGGGAACTACTTGAGGAATGACGCCGTACATGATTACCTGCCAGCGTCGCGCCCCGCTGGAGGCTATCGCCTCCAGAGGACCGGGATCGATCCCTTCCACCTGCTCAGAGTACAGCTTGCCCAATGCCGCGATCGTGTGCACTGCAAGGGCCAATACACCTGCGAACGGACCGAACCCTACCCAGATGGCAAAGACAATCCCCCACAACAGTGATTCGATCGAGCGCACAACGTTGAAGAACCCGCGCATTATCCAGTAGATCGCCCAGCCCAGCGGACTGAATCCCATCATGTTTCGTGCGCCTAAGAAGCTTAAGGGGAATGCAATAATTCCTCCTAATGCTGTTGCCAAGAGGGCCATAAAAAGGGATTGAAGGAGGCCAGCGAATATCGATGCCGGTAGATCAGGATTGGCGTTGACTGCAAGTTCTGGGTCTGGGGTGAACATGTGTGTAAAATCGGGTGTCACCAGGGCCTTCCACATATAGGCACTCCTGGGAGCACGCTCAATCAACGCGGAGATGCTAATCTGGGTGACCAACCAGCCAACCCAGACGGTTAGAACGATGAGAAAGATTGCCACTGCCCCACGGTATGTCTTGTACCACGAACGCGGGGCGACAACCGGCATCTCTTCCTTCACGTCCTTGACCCGGAACATCCCGGTGCTGCTCATCTTGTCGTGCAGAAGCTTGTTCTTCCGATCGGAGCTGAACAGGGTAACGGGCAATGAGAGTAGAGAAATGTGCCACCACAGATATCGGCGCAGGCGCTGGGCGCGCGTTGGATACTGATAGTCTTGCGTTAACACCCTTAATCCGAATAGGCTCAGTCCAATGCTCTGCGCAAAGGCGTGGCCAATAGCAGCTAACTCGAGCGTGCCCAGGATGACAATTGGCCAACCCCAACTGGGCACGGTGAGGCGACCGTAGAAGTGAATCTCCGTGTACCAATAACGATTAAGAAGGAAGACAATTTCATAAGCGATGAAGCCCCACAGGGCCCAGTCCACGAAGAACGCCCCAAACCTCGTCTTCAGTGCGCCAAAACGAGTGAGACGTTTACCGGACTTCAACTTGCTCGGCTTCGTCGCCATAGATCTCCTTGAAGCGCGCCTCGTCGATCTCGGAGGGAAGTCCCTCGAACACGATCTCGCCGTCTTTCAAAGCCAGAATGCGTGTGCCGTATCTTCGGGCCAGCGATAGGAAATGCAAGCTGGTGATGACGGTAACACCATCCTCCTGGTTCATCTGCTCTAGGTACTTCATCACCGAGTGCGATGTTGCCGGATCGAGAGCGGAGACCGGCTCATCGGCCATAAGCAAGTCAGGTTCTTGCATTAGTGCACGCGCGATTCCCACGCGCTGTTGCTGCCCACCGGAAAGCTCATCGGCACGCTTGTACGCCTGATCCGTAATTCCCACTCGCTCAAGATTCTTGAACGCCATCTCGATGTCCTCGCGAGGAAACTTATGGATTGCCGAGAGCCATGGGCTGACATAACCGAGCCGGCCAGCAAGGACATTGGTTAACACCGACGAGCGTTTGACCAGATTGAACTGCTGAAAGATCATCCCCATCTTGCGCCTGATGCGCAGAAGCTCCCGCGACGAGGCCGCGGTCACATCGATTCCTTCAAAGAGAATCTTCCCAGCTGTCGGCTCGATCAACCGGTTGATGCACCGAAGAAGCGTCGACTTTCCCGAACCGGAAAGACCGATTACGACCAGAAATTCGCCCTTCTTGACGGTGAAACTGATATCGTTCAGTGCTCGCACCTCGCCACGCGCGTACACCTTGGATAGATGCTCAATAACAAGTTGTTCGGCCATATCCTAGTCCTTAAAAAAAGAATGGGAGGGGATTCTCCCCTCCCATAAGTTTATTCGGCTAAACCCTGAATCACAAGCTAGTCTAGCGTTCCGGAATGGGCAGACCAAGGATCGTGCGGTATCCGTCGTAGAACGAGTCGTCGATCTCAGCTACTGAATCCCACTCGTAGAAGTTCGAATCGCCCCACAGAGCCTTCATCGTGTCGTCCTGGAACTGAGCCTCAACGGCGGCGACGATCTTGTCCGCGACATCCTTAGGGAAGTCCGGACCGAATGCCATGCAGTCGTTAGGGATCGGTCCAATTGTGTCAACGACACTGATGTCCGTGAGAACGGTGTCCTCATCGTAGGTCTTGTGCACTGCATGACGCAGGTCAACACACCTGCCGCGCAGGCCATCACGGAAGAGCTGGTTGTTGTAGCGGTCCCAGATCCACAGCTCGGGGTCGTCGCCGTACTTCCACTGCAGGCTGCAACCAGCGGGAGGCACAGGAGGGGAACCATAACCGGTGCAGAAGTCGCCCTGTCCTTCGATGAGCGCGACCATGGAGTTAGTGTGTCCACCGCTCTCCACGATGTTACTGAACGTGATCCCTTCTCTCTTGAAGACCATGTTTGGGAAGACATACCCGGATGTGGAACCGGTGTCGTTGTAGATCCAGACCTTGCCCTGTAGATCAGCGAGCGACTTGATGCCGGAATCGCGACGTGCATAGATGCTGGCGAAGTAGTACGGATATCCGTAGCGCACCGAACCGAGTCGCGGACTGACGTTTCCGTTTGTCCGGTCGTATATACGGATGTACTGATCGGTCGTTGGAATGCCGAACGTGTCGCCCTCGGAGGCGGCGAACGCCTCGATCATTGCCGTATAGTCAGCCTGTAGGCTGGCTACCACATAAAGTCCTGTCCTGTTGTAGATATCCTCGGCAATCTTCTCCCCGATCGCCTGTACGGTCGCTCCCTCTGTGGATGGAACGAGGAGCATGTAGATTGGGTGAGCCTTCGTCCCAATCTCCTGTGCAAAGCCCAGAATTCCTAGCGCCAAAACGGCCACTAGGGCCAATACTGCAATCCTCCGCATACTGCCACCTCCTATAGGTTTAGAGCACCCTCCAGAGGATAAGTGCCACTCCTTTTTCTGTGTACGTGTGACACCTCCTCTGACCTTTTACTACTACCGTTATCATAGGATTTCCCGTTCGACAAGTCAACTCTGGAGCCAGCCAACTACTCGCGTTTGTAGGGCTTGCCGAGCGCTTTTGGAAAACGCACCCGCCCGATCGCTCCGGCCACAACAAGGAGTGTAACGATGTAGGGGAGCATCTCCACAAATTGCCATGGAATCGGCTTGGACGGCAGTGTCTTGATCCACGTGGCCAGGCTCTGGAAGAAACCGAAAATCAATCCACCGAGTAGGGCGAGGAGCGGATTCAATCCGCTAAAGACGACCGTCGCCAACGCGATGAATCCTCTTCCTGCAGAGATATCCTTGGTCACTGAACCGAACCAGGCGATGCTCATGTACGCTCCGCCGAGCCCTGCGAGCACGCCGCCGAATGTGGTTGCCAGGAGGCGGACAAGGTTAACGTTGATCCCGGCGACATCTGCCGCCTCAGGGTTCTCACCCGCTGCCTTCAGAATTAGGCCGGCGCGTGTCCGTTTAAGGAACCAGTAGACAATGAACGGTATGACTAAGGCCACGAAGATAATCGGACTAAGTGCGCCGATCGGCGTCTGTAACTTGGGAATCTGTGCCGCTTTACTGACGGCATGGAACCCTGGAGCACCGAGCTTGATCAGCCCGAAGGCAACAAATCCGGCTCCAAACAGGTTAATTCCAATGCCGGCGATCATTTGATCGCCCTTCCAGTACGTGGTAATCACTGAGAAGATAAGGCTAATTAACGCACCAACGAGCATTCCAGCGAATAATCCTGCGATTGGTCCTCCAGCCTCCGCCCCAAGCGCCCCGGCGAGTGCACTAACAAGGATGATGCCTTCAAGGCCGATGTTGAACAGCCCGGCCGTTTCACCAATGACCTCACCGACTGCTGTCAGGGTGATTGGGACCATAGCGTGAAGTGAAATACGAAGCAGATCAAGTAGAAAGCCCCAATTCATGCCGATCGCCTCCTAAACATGCCCCTCAGATTACTCCATGATGAGCGTGCCACGCGGAATATCCGGATCAGTTCAGGGATGGCCATGGTAAGGACAATCACTCCCTCGACGACGCGCACCATCTCCAGAGGTACGCCGGCGGTGAACTGCATCATCCGTCCTCCCGCGGTGAGGCCGCCGAAGAAGAGTGCCGCAATGAGGATCCCTATCGGGTGATTGCGCCCAACCATGGCCACAGCCATTCCATCGAAGCCAGCGTTCAGCAACTGCGGCATCCCGCTGATGATTGCGTACGTTGGCGGGTTGCCCATAACGATCGTTGCCCCGGCAAGGCCGGCGCTAAACCCTCCAAGGATGAACGCCAAAAACATCGTTCGCTTGCTCTTTATTCCGCCATAACGAGCCGCAGATGGATTCAACCCAGCAGCACGGACCTCGTAGCCGGTCACTGTGTGCCAGAGAAGGAAGTAGATAATGATCGCGAACACTACCGCTGCAAGAATTGACCATGATAGATCAGTTCCCCGTATTAGAATCGGGAAACGAGCGCTCTTCGGAATGCTTATCGTCTTCTCTCCGCGCATTGGATCAACAAGGACGAAGGCAACCATGTAGAACGTGAGGAAGCGAGCGATCCAGTTGAACATAATCGTCGAGATAACCTCGTTCACTCCACGAGTTATCTTGAGAATCGCCGGTCCCAAGCTCCAGATAGCACCGGCAAACATGGCGAAGATCAGGCCTACGATTAAGTGCAGGCCGGTCGGCAAGGTAAAGTATCCCACCATCACCGCCGCTACTGCACCGATGTACACCTGCCCCTCTGCTCCGATATTGGTCATACCCGCACGCACACCGATGGAGAATGTAAGTGCTGTTAAGATGAGCGGCACGGCGCGCGCGGCTGAACTGGCCCATCCGTAGGTATCCCCATACGCCCCTTGTAGCAGAGCACTATATGCCTTCCACGGGTTGTATCCCCAGATGAGCATCAAAATCGCTCCAACGAGCAGACCGACCACGGCAGCAAGCAATGACTCTATTACTGGATTAAGCCCGGTTAGTGTGCGATGAACGATCTTCTCCTTCTGGGGCACGGTTCCTGTTGACTCTTGGCTCATGCTGCCCCCTCTTTAACAGGTACTCCGCCCATCAGCATACCGATCGCCTCACGATCGAGATCCTTGGGCGAAGCAATTGTCATAAATCTTCCTTCGTACATGATAGCAACCCGATCGGAGAGTGCCAGAACCTCATCGAGATCCGCGGACACTAGTAGTATAGCGCGTCCCTTGTTTCTCATCTCCACCAGCAGATCACGAATGTACTGAGCGGCTCCGATGTCAAGACCGCGCGTCGGTTGAGAAGCAACTATTATTTGCGGATCCTTGGCTAGCTCTCGTCCTACGATTAGTTTCTGTTGATTCCCTCCCGACAGGCTCTTTGCCGGAGCGCTCGGCCCCGTGGCTCTGATGTCGAATCGATCCATTAGTTCTCGCACGTGTTGGTTGACCTTTCGCCAGCGCAGAAAGGACATCGGGCCCCTGAACTCATCCCAGCGCTGTACTCCGAGGATCGCGTTCTCTGCCAGGGTGAACGGGAGGACGAGGCCAAGGCGCCAGCGGTCCTCGGGGATGTGGGCGACGCCGAGCATGTAGATCTCGCGCGGATCGAGGCCGAGAATGTTCTTCCCCTTTATCGACGCCTCCCCTGACTTGGCCAAACGCAGGCCGGTCAGCGCCTCAACCAACTCCGACTGTCCGTTACCTTCCACACCGGCGACGCCGAAGATCTCCCCGCCGTAGACCTCGAACGAGAGGTTATCTACCGCCACTTCGCCCGTATTCCCCTTGACCGTGAGGCCCTTGACCTCGAGGACAGGGCGTTCAGTCCGAACGGACGCCCTCTCCTGCTTTGCCGTTGGCAGCCCCTTATCCTGCAACTCCACAGCGTTTCCCGCCTCATTGAGAGCCTTTCCGACCATCAACTGCGCCAGCTGCTCTTTCGACGCTTGATCTGTTGGCACATCACCAACCATCTCTCCATGCCGCAATACGACAACTCGATCGGTGACCGAACCAACCTCTTTAAGCTTATGGGTTATCAGGATGATCGATTTATCCTGTTCCTTCAGCTTGCGCAAGAGGGAGAAGAGTTCGTCAACTTCCAGTGGTGTCAACACCGACGTCGGTTCATCCAGGATCAGCAGATCGATGTCGCGAGAGAGGACCTTTAGGATCTCCACGCGCTGCTGCTCCCCGACAGCGAGCTTCTCCACCGGCACATCGAGTGGAACGCGCAGCCCGCTCTCCTTCATCAGCTGTTCCAATTTCTTCTTGGTCGCCGATAGATGTATCTGGCTGAAGGGCCTCTCGTGGCTGAGAGCGACATTCTCTGCGGCGTTGAACGTTCCAACGAGGGCGAAGTGTTGGTAAACCATCCCAATGCCGAAATTAAGCGCCTCCCGCGGGCTCTTGAAGCGCACTGGACCATGAGGTGAAATGACACGTCCCTTAGTCGGCGGCAGGAGTCCGGAGAGAATCTTCGTGAACGTCGTCTTCCCCGCTCCGTTCTCCCCCAACAGGCCGACAATCTCCCCGCGGTGGATCTCCAGGTCGGCCTCTTTCAGCGCCACTGTTCCGTTGGAGTAGACCTTGGTGATCCCTTCTGCACGCAGGTAATACTTGGGAACAGGGTTGTCTTTCGTTGAGTTATTGCTGTCTGTCATGAACTACTCCTGAGGTGGCTATAGTAAGGAGAAAGAAGGGAAGGGAGGAGAGCATCCTCCCTTTCCCCATCGTAGTCAACGCTTGTTCAAGCTCTACGGCGCACCGAGAGTGTACTCCGCTCGAACGGCAGCCATCTCGTCACTGGTATTCGCAGTCGGGACAACGATGTCACCGGAGAGGATACCGGCTTCTAGCTCATCAATAGCGTTCCAGATGTAGGCAGGAACCGTAGCCCGGTCCTGTGCCCAGTTAGCGATGATGTTGTAAAAATCGTCGGACTTAACGGCTCCACCGGCGATACCAAAGTCGATAAAGTCAGCTAACTGCGACAGGCCACTGATGGCTACCCCATTTTCCTTCAGACCGAGGCTGACGATACCGCCCTGGAACGTTCCATCGAGGACGCTCTTAACAGCGCTGTAGCAGGCGTTATCAACCCTTTTCATACCGCTGGCAAGAGCGTGATAACCGTTACCCATCCAGTCCTGATCGGAATCGACACCAAAGTAGTACGGAGCACCGAAGGTTGTACCAGCATTGGTATGTGCCTCAGAGATCGCTTGTAGGTCGCCGACACCGAGCGGACCGGCGACGTTATACACACCAACAGCACCCTGAGCGAGCATCGCCTCTGTAGCGGCCTTGCCCTGAGCGATGTCACTGAACGTCCCCGTGTATGTGTACAGAAGGCCTACATCAGCGGTCTTTCCCGTTACTTCCGCATACTTCTTCAGTCCCCAATCCATTCCAAAACGGAATCCCGCTTCAAAGTGATATAGGGTAGGAATCTCGATGCCGAGAACTATCCCAGCGTACTTGTAGTCATTCTCAGCCGCGGCCATCGCTGCCAAGGCACCGATAAGCGCGGACTGCTCGTTCTCGCGGAAGACGATGCTCATCACGTTCGGCGCATCAACGACAGAGTCAATGATGGCGAACTTCTGATTCGGGAACTCTTCAGCGGCTGCGGTCAACGCATCACCGAGAAGGAAACCGATACAGAGAATGAGATCATAGTCTCCGGTGCGGGCCATGTTTCTTAGATTAGGCAGATAGTCAGCTGCGGTTGAACTCTGCGCAACATCCATCTCCAGACCGAAGTCCTTTGCCGCCTGATCGGTTCCCTTGAAGCCCATGTCATTGAACGAGAGGTCTCCCCGTCCACCGACGTCGAGCACGATACCGACCTTTTTTGCATTCGCCAGTCCAGCAAGGGAAATCCCCAGCACAAGAACCAGCAATAGGACCAATACTTTCTTCACGAATGCCTCCTTTTCTCTTTTGCGGTGTCGGACCGTCCAACACCGTGTCCACAATTATTATTCTACACCGCAATCCTAGCAAAAACAAAACTATACGCATGGGGCCGCGCTATTTCAGCCTGTTGCTCGGCGTGATTGGTAGATTTGTGAGCGAGGTGAATGTTGTGTAACCTTCTCTCCGCAATGACAGGTATCAGTTGGCTGGACTATTCGTTGATGGGCAATGAGGCGTGGCGCTACGGAGCGGTCATCCTTATCTTTCTTGCTTCTTTCCTTCTGTATCGCCTTGCACGCGCCCTTTCAACGCGGGCGAAGGCGCGCACAAACGAGAAGAGCAGTCGTCAAGCAACAATCGCAGCAGCTCTCAGCCTTCTCCGCGGAGGCCTCCCTATTCTCTCCATTTGGATTTCCATTCGCTTGTTTCGCATTCCAGAATCGGTGAAGGTAATCATAGATCGCCTTTTCTTAGCAATCTTCACCCTGTTAATTATCTATTTGCTTGCCAAAGCGGTAGATACAATGGTCGCTATTCTCAAAAAACGCGCGGAAAAGACACCATCCTCCCTTGACGACCAGCTTGTCCCTCTCGCAGGAAAAGTGACTAAAGGCCTCATATGGGGGATCGGGCTTCTTCTCTTCTTCCAAAATGTCCTTGGCTACAACGTCTCCGGCCTGATAGCAGGCCTAGGGGTAGGCGGAGTGGCGGTTGCGTTCGCTGCGCAGGACATGATCGCCAACATCTTCGGCGCAGTGATGATTTTCGTTGATCGCCCGTTCAACGTGGGAGATGCAATAAGCATGGAGGGATATGAGGGGGCGATCGAGACGATCGGCCTGCGCTCCACGCGCGTGCGCACCTGGGATGGTACACTTGTTGTGATACCGAACAGAACTGTCGCCTCCGCCAACATTACCAACCTTGCCGCTCGCCCCACCCGCCGCACGAACTTCACTATCGGCCTTGTCTACGATACATCGACGGAAAAGCTCGAACGCGCCCTCTCTATACTGCGCAAGATCCTGTCCGAGCACCCGTCGACCGCACAATCACGTGCCTACTTCAACCGCTTCGGCGACTTCTCGCTCAACATTCTTGTGCAGCACTGGTGCAAGGAGATGGACTACGAGGTCTACCTGCGCGCACTAGAGGAGATGAACCTGGAGATAAAAAGGCAGTTTGAGAAAGAGGGAATCGAGTTCGCCTTCCCAACCCAGACGATCGAGATAAAGGATACTCGCATCACCAAGTGACAACTGAGCGTAATGGTCATGCCTGTTCACAATCTGTTGTAAGTGTGACAGAGATATTTGCAATTGATTATTGTAAATTCACTATTTTACTGACTAGCTATTCGTGTAACTTACATGATTCGTGGCATTCGTGATTATCCGTTGCCAGCCTACCCAAGTGGACTTACCAGTAGCGCCATTTTGTACTTGACATCGCGAATTACGCGAATCACACGAATGAGACCGTGGGTAATCCCTGCTCGTCTCATTGGTCTGGCTCAGCATAAGCTGTCCCTGGGTTAGAGAGGGATACCTAGTTAATACGTACACTTGATCATCGAAGGCACTGTAGGCATGTTCAGACTTTCACGCTCTGTGTTTCCATTGAAGATATTCGTGCGATTTGTACTATTCGCGCGATTCGTGATATTCAGCTGTCAGCCACTCCGGTATCGCCGGGTAGAGAGGAGGCGCGCATTGTTTAGGGCGTTGACTTCTCCCCGCATTCGTCTTGGGGGGATCAATGCCTGGTTGCCCACTCACAACGATAGGGCACAATATGAACCGGTGCCGATTCCCGGCTATAATGACCACACCGATGAAATTACTTATCTATTCTAAAGCCCTTTATTCGAGCTGGGTCTACTACAGCGCCGATCGCATCCTATTTGACGCCGGCGAGGGAGCAAGCTCAATCCTTGGCAACAAGGCGTTTGCCATCAAGCGGGTGTTCCTTTCTCACGGTCATGCTGACCACATCGCTGGCCTCGTCTCGCTTGTCAATATTCGCAACAACGCGATGGGGGATAAGGAGAAGGAGCTCATCATTTACTACCCCAAGGGAAACTACCTTATCTCCGAGATGATTAATTTCATCTCTCGCACGAACAAGCGGTTGAACTACGCCCTGGAATGGGTCCCGCTGGAAGCGGGAGACCGCATCGAGCTGCTCGGCGGGCAGCTTCCGCGTTACATCGAGACCTTTCCTACCGTGCACACGTACAGCGAGACATCCCTTGGGTACAACATTGTCGAGGTTCGTCACCGCTTGAAGACTGAACTTGCCGGCGCATCGCAGGCGGTGATCATCAGGCTGGTCAGAGAGAAAGGGAGGGAAGCGGTGAGTGAGACCTACCACCAGCGGCTCTTCTCCTACGGGGGGGATTCGGTCCCGATCAAACCGGCCTATATCGAGGGGACGGAGGTCCTCTGCCACGATACGACCTTCCTCAACGAGGAGGACCGCAAGGAATACAAGCACGCTACCCTCGCCGAAGCGATCGACGTAGCGCGCAAGGCAGGCGTCAAGAAGGAGCTGATCTGCCTGCACATTTCCACTCGCTACAAGGCCAAGGTGAAGGAAATCGCCGCAGCTAGCGGTCGCTACGACGGTCTCGATTTCAAGGTTACGTTCGTCCCGCCCGGGCGTGTGTTCACTGTAGAGTGAAGTGGCCAGAGTGCGGTTCCATTCTTTCTTGGTGCGGCTGAAACCTCGCACGGCCACGCAGGTTGCGTTTTATATTACTCTTCTGTTGTTGTTAATTCTTCTTGCCACTCATCTCCTGTCGGCGAGAGAACTTCCCGCAACGATCGACTGGCGTCTGCTCGTTCTTTTGGGATCGTTCATGCTCATCTCCGAGGGATTGAAGCTAACAGGTTTCATGGATTGGATTGCCGCGAGAATGGCCGGTGCCGGTCACAGCTTGAGCAAGCTACACTTGCTACTGTTGATGGGGGCGTTCATCCTGGCGATGCTCATCACCAATGATGCCGCCCTGTTTGCGGTCATCCCATTCACCATTGCTCTTGCCCAGCGCGTGAAACTAGACCTTCGCCGTATAGTAATCTACGAGATCATCGCGGTAAACCTAGGAAGCGCATTAACGCCATGGGGAAACCCGCAAAACCTGTTCATTTACCACTACTACCACCTCTCTCCTGGTGCGTTCTTTCATCAGAGTTATCCCTTCGTACTCATCAGCCTTGCCACACTTTTACTGCTTTCATTCTTGACGCTTGGCCCTGGCAAGAGAAGAGGGCTTGACAGCACGACAGGGGAGAACGGTGAACCGCTGGTCTTCTGGGATAAGACGGCGATTCTGCTGAGCGTCTTCGTATTGCTGGTCCTCAGCGTCCTGCATATTGTCCCCGTATCCATCTCAGCCGGACTCCTCGTTCTCTACATGGGAATCGCACTGCGGAGCGGTCTATGTCGGCTCGACTGGTGGCTGTTGGGGACCTTTCTCCTTCTCTTCCCCACAATGAGCTGGTTGGGGAGCGCGCTCACGCGTGCGCTTGGAGGTTATCTTGGTGGCCCACTCGCTGTGTACGGGGCAGGGATCGGGATCTCTCAGCTGATCAGCAACGTTCCCGCTGTGATGCTCCTCTCTCACGTCACGGAGGATTGGCGCAGCCTGTTCTACGGGGTGAACCTCGGCGGCCTGGGGACGGTGGTGGCCTCGTTTGCTAACCTGATCGGCATGAGCCTTTACCTGAAGGGGGTAAAAGACGACTGGAAGGGCTTTCTATTTGAGGCGCTCATCTGGAACGTGCTTCTGTTGATAATCCTAGGCGGAATCTTCGTGCTGATTATTGGTTGATAGTTGGCTGCATAACTAGCGGATCATTAGTGGCAAAACACTATAGTTGTTATCCACGAAGAATTTAGCCTTGAAATTTAACTATCGTGAGCGTACACTATAAGTCGGTGATTGGTATGAGAGA
>CAYQFN010000002.1:0-34210 GCA_964416685.1 uncultured Thermotogae bacterium
TTCACTGAGACCCGAGAGATCTTTACATCCGTCATCACTTCCCAGAGTCATTCCCATATTAGGGCCCAGCGTAGGCATTCCCGTACAAGCACGCGGCAGGGGCGCATAAGTGTACGGCTGAAACCAATGGGGTGATTAATATCCCTTGGAACGCATTGGTGGTTCTCGTTCTTGGACGAAGTGCTAGCGCTCCTTTCTTCGATGATCGATAGAAGATAGCATCATTTCAGGGTATAATCCGGTCTCACTTCCGAAGTTGGAGAGCTTATGGACAAGAAACGAGTGTTGGTGTGCAGTGCGTGGCCGTATGCGTCGGGGGTTCCACATCTTGGGAACCTCGTGTCATCGCTCCTTTCGGGCGATGTGTTTGCCCGTTACTACCGGCTGCGCGGGCATGAGGTGCTTTACGTCTCTGGGAGCGACGCGCACGGTACGCGGATCGAGTACGAGGCAAAGCAACTGGGGATTACCCCGACGGAGCTCGCTGAGCGCAATCATAAGAAGATCTGTGCGGTGATCGACGGTTTCGGGATCGAGTTCGATAACTACACGACGACGGAATCCCCTGTACATAAGGAATTCATACAACGTATCTACTTGGATATGGAGAAGAACGGTTACATCACAACCAAGGAGGAGGATCGCGCTTACTGCCGCAACTGCAGGGTCTTCCTCGCCGATCGGTTCATCTCCGGCACCTGCCCTCGCTGTGGATACGAGCACGCCCTTGGAAATCAGTGCGATAACTGCGGGGCGATGCTCGAACCGGAGGAGTTGATCAATCCGGTCTGCAGCTTCTGCGGCAAGGGAGACATCGAGTTTCGCTCCACCAAGCACTGGTACCTCGATCTGAACAAGCTTTCACCGCAGTTGCAGGAATACGTGACGTCGCGCCACTTCCAGGGGAATGTCCACCAGTTTACGCAGCAGATGATCTCAGACGGATTGCGGCCTCGGGCGATGACGCGCGACATTAGGTGGGGGATCCCCGCTCCGTTTGAGGGGGCAGAGGGGAAGGTGATCTACGTGTGGGGTGAGGCGGCGCTCGGTTACGTCTCTGCCGCGATTGAACACTTCCACGGAGATGATGGTTGGAAGGAGTTCTGGTTCGGCGACAATGTGCATCAGATCTACGCCATCGGTAAAGATAACATCCCCTTCCACACGCTAATCTTCCCCGGCCAGCTCATCGCCTCTGGCCGCGGCTATCACCTCCCCGATCAGATCGCTGCCACCGAGTACCTGAACTGGATCGGCGGTGACAGCTTTTCCAAGAGCCGCGGGGTTGGGCTGTACTGTGACGATGCCCTTGAAGTGATGGATGCGCAGCTGTGGCGTTTCTATCTGATCTACAACCGTCCTGAGGGACGCGATGTGAACTTCTCCTGGGAGGAGCTAGCAAAGGCGGTTAACGGTGTCTTCATCTCCAACGTAGCGAACTTGATCAACCGTGTCCTGTCGTTCATTCAGGATCGCCACGAGCATGTTGTCCCTGCCACAGACATCGATAGCGAGGTGGCTGAGAGGTTGGCGAAGACAGTTGTCGCATACGAGGAGGCGATGGAAAGGGGGAGCCTGAGCCATGCTCTGCGCGAGGCGTGTTCACTGGCGGTCTTCGGAAACGAATACTTTCAGCGGAAAGAGCCATGGGCCACAGGGGATGATGTAGCCGTGGCGAGCTCCTTCCACTTGGTGAAGGCGATGGCGCTATTGCTTTCCCCGTTTGTTCCTAACTACGCTGCACAGGTGCTCGACATCATGGGGGTAAGAAACGCACGCTGGGAAGAGATCAACTTCGTTGCAAAGGGGGCCACGATCGGATCGTCGCGCGTCCTTGTCGAGAGAATTGATATAAATAGAATCAAGGACAAAGTTGAGAGTCTTGCCCAGGAGCGGGTATCATTTGACGACTTCACTCGCCTTGACATGCAAGTGGGAAAGGTTCTTTCCGCAGAGAATATCCCGGGGGCGGATCGACTCTACAAGTTGCAGATCGACGTTGGAAGGCGTACGCTGACCATTGTGGCGGGGATCAGGAAGCAGTACCCGCCGGAGGCTCTGATCGATCATCGGGTGGTCGTTCTTGTGAACCTGGAGCCGACGGTGATACGCGGGGTGAAGTCAGAAGGGATGCTCCTGGTTGCAGGAAAAGGGAGAGGAATCTCCCTCCTCGTCCCAGATCGTGATGTGCCACTGGGAAGCCCGGTTGGCTAGGGCGTTGAAAACGGTAGTCCGGGCCGCTAAAATCAGTTTGACTGAGGTGTAAATTCTATGTATGCAGTAATCGAGACGGGTGGTAAACAGTACCTGCTGGAAAATGGAGATCTGTTCGATCATGAGCTGATCAGTGGCCTTGAGGCCGGTGAGACAGTCACTTTCGACAAGGTCCTCCTCGTCGTTGATGATGGTGAGGTTCACGTAGGAACCCCGTATTTGCAGGGTGTCACAGTAATGGGAGAAGTGCGTGAACAGGGGCGGGGCGACAAGATAATTGTCTACAAGTACAAGAACAAGAAGGGCTATCGTCGCAAGCAGGGACATCGCCAGTTGTACATGAAGACGAAGATTACGTCGATCGGGGCGTAAAGGAGAAGTACGTGGGAGAGATCATTGTTTCGCGCGACGAGCGTAATCGTATCCTTGAGCTGACCGGGCAGGGGGTAGATGGCGATACTCCCACTGGCGCCGCAGCGCTGCGATTCCTGGAAGCGGCTGTCTCCTCGATGACCGACTACCTCCATCTGGCGCCAGATTACTCTCTGAGTAATGGAGTGCATTTATCGATTGATCGGAGCGCTCCTCATCTTAATCGTGAGATCGATGCGATTATGGAAACGCTAGTGATCGGATTGAAACAGCTTGCGGCGGAATACTCACAGGACCTTGTCGTGCATGAAGCCACGATCGGGATACGGGTTTAGCAAGGAGCAAAAATGGCACATAAGACAAGCACGGGCTCGACGAACAACCTACATGACAGTCCAGGCCAGCGCAGGGGAGTCAAACGCTTCGGTGGAGAGTGGGTGAACCCGGGGTCGATCATCATCAGGCAATGTGGGACGAAATTCGCAGTAGGAAAGAACGTCGGCATTGGACGGGATTATACTATCTACGCCACCGTACCCGGGTATGTTCAATTTACCGGGAAGAAAAAGAAGTACGTGAACGTCCTCCCCGCCCAGGAGGGCACCGCCCAGAAGGGTGCTGCTCAGGAGGGCTAGTTTTCTCGTGTTCACCTCCCTTGTAAGCCTCAGAGCGTCTATCCATGTTTATCGATGAGACAACGATCCGTGTCGTAGGTGGGCGCGGCGGAAACGGAGTGATCCGCTTCAGATCCGACAAGCACAACTGGAAGGGAGGCCCGGACGGTGGGAGTGGTGGAGACGGCGGCGATGTTATCATCCGCAGCTCACTGAGCATGTCAACCCTGTACCAATTCCGCAATCGACCGAAATTCACCGGCGGACAGGGAGAGGATGGAGGCAGCAACAACAAACAGGGCGCGCGCGGAAAGCCAACAGTCATCCTGGTCCCCGTTGGTACGATCGTGCGTGACAGCCTCACAGGCGAAGTGCTCGCTGATCTGGTCGCGCCGGAAACAGAGGTGGTTGTAGCCCGGGGTGGCGAAGGGGGCCGTGGGAACAGCAGTTTCGTCACCTCATCCCGACAGGCCCCTCGCATCTGCGAGCGAGGCCTCGCGGGAGATGAACGGACGCTGCGCATGGAACTGCGCCTCATCGCTGATGTGGGGATCATCGGGTATCCAAACGTAGGGAAGTCGAGCCTGATCTCTCGCATATCCGGGGTGAGGGCGAAGATCGCCGACTACCCGTTTACCACAATCTCTCCGAATCTCGGGGTTGTCGACGTCGATGGGCGACACCAGTTCGTCGCTGTGGACATTCCCGGGCTGATCGAGGGAGCGCACGCTGGCAAGGGATTGGGGGACAGGTTCCTGCGCCATGTGAAGCGCACACGCCTGTTGATTCACATGCTCGATTTAGCTAAGCTGGAAGGGCGAGATCCGTTGGAGGACTATCGGCGTATCAATGAAGAGCTGCGAGCGTTCAGCGAGGAATTGGGAACCAGACCACAGATCGTAGTGGGGAACAAGGTAGACCTGCTCGACGAGGATGATGTTCAAAAAGAGGCCGACAAATTTACTGCAATTGGCGTGGATATCATTCCGATCTCTGTTGCCACTGGGGCCGGGTTGCGTAGCTTAGTGAATGAGACATACAACAGATTGCAGTCGATCGGCGTAACAGTGGCTGACCGCAGAAGCGTGGTCAAGCGCCGTGTGTACAGATTTCACGATGAGGAAGGATTCCGCGTTGAGCATGAAGGCGATAAGTTCGTCGTCATAGGGCAGAGGGTAGAGCGACTGGTGACGAAGCTGGTTCTCGATAGTCGCGATGCGCAGGAGTACCTGAACAATCGGCTAGAGAGGATGGGCGTGTTAAGAGAATTGGATCGGCAGGGGTTCACGCCGGGAGACCCGTTACGAATTGGAGGAGTGGAACTTGAACTTGAACTTAAGCGGAAGAATCGGCCTCTTCGGGGGCACATTCAACCCACTGCATAGCGCGCATCTCATTGTGGCAAAAGCAGCCTATGAACAGTTCGGGCTATCGAAGATCGTGTTCATCCCGAGCGGGATTCCCCCGCACAAGGAGATCCAGGCCAACGTAACCAAGGAGGACCGCTACGCGATGGTAAAGGAGGCAATTGAGCCCTACGGCTACTTTTCCGTGTCCCGCGTCGAGATCGACCGCGAGGGGCCTTCATACACGATCGATACAATTAGGGCTTTAGAGGCCGATTATCCGCAGGGGCTGTGTTTCATCGTTGGAGCCGATCTGCTGATGCAGATCGAGACGTGGAAGAACCCTCGGGAGCTTCTTACGAGCGTCCCTTTTCTTATCGCGCCGCGCAACGGCATCTCCAAAGAGACCTTTGCGGCTCCGCCGTTTGACAGGGCAATGATCTTCTTCCTGGAGATGGAAGAGGTCGATCTCTCCTCTACCTGGGTGCGTGCTCAAATCGAGCAAGGAGAGGGAATTCCGGATTGTGTGCCAGAACCTGTGGCTAACTATATTGAGGAGCACGGTTTGTATCAGCACCGAGAACCGGTGCAAGCGAAGTAATAGGAGGTAGGTATCAAAAGAAGTTTACGTGTTAATGAGCGGATTCGCGAGCCGAATGTCTTAGTGATAGACGATAAAGGTGAGAACCTGGGCCTGATGGCGACACCCGACGCAGTGGCCCTTGCAAAGGAGCGTGGGCTCGATCTCGTAGAGGTGGCATCGCAGTCTGAGCCGCGAGTGTGCAAGATCGTTGATTATGGGAAGTATCACTATCAGCAGGAAAAGCGGCAACGCAAACAGAAGCATCGCTCACACCTGAAGGAGATGAAGTTCACGATCAAGATCGGGGAACACGACTATCAGACCAAGATGAAACGTGTGCGTAAATTCCTGATGCAGGGGGATATGGTCCGCGTATCGATCTTCTTCCGTGGGAGAGAGATTGTGCACGTCTCGCGTGGGAGGGAGCTGTTGAAGCGAGTGGCGAACGAACTGAGCGACATCGCCCGTGTGGACCAGCAGCCGCAGGCGAGAGGAAAGGTACTGCAAATGATGCTGGTTCCAAATCAGAACCAGAAACCTTAATAAGGAGGAGAAGATGCCAAAGCAGAAGACACATCGAGCGGCGAGCAAGCGCTTTCGGCGCTCGAAGAGTGGGAAGCTCTTCCACCACATGTCTAATTATTTTCACAAGAATGTGAAGAAACGGTCGAAGTCAGTCCGCCAGGCCCGCCAGGACCAAGCGCTTTCCGGTGGACAAGCAAAGAATATCAAACGAATGATTGGAAGTTAACAGAGCAGGAGGAAGAAGATGCCACGAGTACGTGGGGGAAATAAGAGACTACAGAGCCGAAAGAAGATCATGCGGCTGGCAAAGGGATTCAAGGGTAAGCGTGGGACATCGCACCGCATCGCAAAGCAAGCGGTGATGAAGGCGTTACGCAACAGCTACATCGACCGTCGTCGTCGCAAGCGCGACTTCCGAAGGCTGTGGATCGTGCGGATCGGTGCTGCGGCAAAGCAGAACGGTCTGTCATACTCAGCCTTTATCGGTGGTATACAGAAGCGCGGAATCGGGCTGAACAGGAAGATGCTCTCGGAGATCGCCGTGCATGACGCCGAGACGTTTTCCGTATTGGCGACAATGGCCAAGGAGGAAGCGGTCAAGGGGTAGGATGGGTTCACAAGAGATCGCCCTGCGCCTGCGGGAGTTCTGGAAGGGGGAGGGGTGTCCGATCATCCCGCCTTACGGAGCGATCGCAGCAGGTGGCCTCACCCCGGATCTGTTCTTCGGCGCGCTGGGACCTGAGCCGTGGCGGAGTTGTCAAGAAGTGACAACGCTTCACTCATCCGCGGTACGCTACAACGGTGATCCACTTCGCCCGATCGTCGATCACCACTTGCAGGTTGCTCTGCAGGAGCAATCAGGCGAGCTACGCGAGGTATTTACGGAGAGCCTGCGGATGCTGGGGATACAGGCGCGAGATCGAGACGTGCGCTTCGTCGCTTGCAGCGGCGAAGATGCCTGCATTGCGGTGCGTGCTCCTTGTTGGCACGTGACGGTCGACGGGATTGAGGTGGGGAGCGTCTCCCACCTGCAGCGTGTGGGGGGAGTCGATGTCGATCGCGTTCCGGTCATCGCGGATTACTCCCTGGGGCGCCTGGCGATTGTCGGGGCTGCTTATGCGGGGAAAGAGACTCCGACAGAGCGGGACAGGCAGACATCGACCTACGTTCTTGCGCAGGCCAATCCGGAACGGACGCGTTTACTCTTCTCCCTGCACGCCGATGAGTGCGAGGGTGCGCTCGCGACTGGGCTTTTCTTTCCTGCATACGATCATGTTCTTGCGTGTCTGTCCCTGCTGGAGATGTTCGATGCGTGCAGTGATCTGAGCGCAAGGGAGCGCGCTGTGAGAACGTCGCGCATATCCGATCTCGCGAACAGATGTGCGAAGGCTTATTTAGAGGGGGCCAATGCCTGATCTCCTGCTTGAAATCGGGACTTACGAGATGTCGCCAGACCAGCTCTCTCCACTTACTGGAGAGCTCTTTCTGCGCGCCGGGGAGGCGCTGACAGGGAACGGATTGCGTGAAGGCAGTGTGCGCGTTCTCTACACACCCCGTCGACTAGCATTGATCGCGCGCGATCTCGTGTGCGAAGGCGCTGATGAAGAAGAGACCGATGATACCATCTTGCGCGCCCTGACCGACGTCGTGAGCGCACTTGTAATAAAGGAGGCGCATCATCAGGAGGGATCTCCCGGCGGATCCATTCCGCAGGTCAGCTCCCTTGTGTGCTTGTATGGGGAACGGGTTGTGCCATTGTGCATTCGGAAGCTGTGTGCGGGGCGGACCACGCGAGGCCACTGGCGAGTCGCTGGAGAAAAGGAAGTGGTGCTATCTTGCGCGGCCGACTATGAAGAGATGCTTGCTAGTGCGGGCGTTGTCGTTGATCCCGACAGGCGCAAGCGGATGGTGCGTGAAGCGATTGCTGTCGCTTCGCGTGAGGTGAAGGCAGTTGCACAGGTTGATGATGATCTATTGAGCGCGATCGCGCTTTGCACCGAGTTTCCGCGGCCCGTGATCGGCGAGGTGCTTCTCCCTTCCGATCTTCCAATGGCGTTTGCCGGTGCTTCGCTGCGTGAGGCGGGTTTCGTCCCGCTTGTTTCGGGCAATACAGGCCGGATACAGTTCGTCGGCTTTACCGATGGACCGGTTAAGGAGGAGGTGGTGAGGGCCGGATTCGAGCGCGTGGCGCGAAGTGAGCTATGGGGTTGCCAGCTTCTGTTCGAGCGGGATCGCGAGACAACGCTTGCTGCCCATGTTCGTCCCCTGCGCGAGATTGCTGATCCGCGCGGGTTGGGCTCACTGTGGGAGAAGATGGAACGATTGCGGGCGTTCTCCGGTGAGATTGCCAGAGTAGTTGGTGCTTCCGCGGAGGTGATTGATCGAGCGGCATTCCTCTGCCTGGCTGACCTCTCAACTCAGATTGTACACGCCTTCCCAGAGCTGCACGGGATCGCCGGGGCAACCTACGCTGTGCTCGATGGGGAAGATGCACGTGTTTGCAGTGCGATCGAAGAGGCGGCACTCGCTGGTGGCAACAGCGCTCGACGCCCCACGCACTTGGAAGGGCTCGTTGTCGCGATCGCTTCAGAGTATGACGATATTGTGACCCACCTCTTGGCTGAGGGGGATGCGCAGGATCCAGTGTTGGTCAATCTGGCAAGCGATCTGACCGGCCTGATAGTGGGGGAAAAGCTGGATATAGATCCGGTCACTCTTCTCGATCAGGCATGCGAACAGATCCGCATCCTCTCTCCTGTGATGAAGATGCAGGATCTGAAGAGAGGATTGCGCGCCTGTCTCGAGAAGGGGATAGCGGGCTATCTTGAGACGGTGCAAGGTGTTTCTACAAGGATTAGATCTGCTCTTCCGCGGGAGGTAAAGGCGAACCCATACCGAAGCAGCCTATGTGCAAAGGCATTGCAGGAGGCGAGCGTGAAGGAGGGGTTTTCCCGCTTGCTGGTGTCGATTGCGAAGTTAAGTGCCCGCCTCGAAGTTGGAGAGCCGCGCGCGTACGATCCCGCTCTCTTTGAGACGGAGGGTGTGCGGTCGCTGTGGCGCGAGTATCTGAAGGCGGAAGGAAAGGTGGGTCCCCTGCTCGCACAGCTGGACTACGAGCGTGCGATCGAGGATCTCATCTCCTTCCGGGGTGCGATCGATCGCTATCTTGACGATGTAGATTTGCATGCAGGATCCGATGAAGTGAGAGAGAACAGCTTGGGGCTTATCTCAGCGATCGTCGATCTGTACGCACGCGTGGCTGACTTCGACATGCTCGTTGAGGACCAAGCAGACAATCTACCCCAAGCAGAGAGAGAAGATGAAAAATAGGCTAACAAGCGCGCGCATCGAGGTGTGCGGAATCGAACTTATCGGTTTCCACGGGTACTACGATGCAGAACGGACTAAAGGGAATCGCTTCTCCGTCGATCTCCGAGCAGAGGGAGACTTTCATTCCTCACTTGCGAGCGATCGATTGGAGGAGTCCATCGACTATTCGCAAATGGTACGGGTTGTTCGCGATGTCAATCAGGCAAGAGATTATCTTCTCATCGAGTCCTTCGCCGCTGATATTGCCGACGCCATGCTTGAGCGATTCCCGCGCATGCAGAGGATCTTCGTACGGGTGGAGAAACTGGCCCCGATGGGCCTAGGAAGAGTGAGATGTGCAGCGATAGAGCTGGAGAAAGAGAGGGAGCAGTAGACGATCTTGTCTACCTTGGACTGGGGTCGAACATGGGGGACCGGCGCAAGGAGATGGATGATGCGCTTGACTTCCTCGCAGACAACGGCGTGCGCATAGTGAAGCGCTCCTCCCTCTACGAAACGGAGCCGGTCGGCTACCCCGATCAGCCGTGGTTCTTAAACGCGGTTGTCGCTGTCAAGACCGATCTTGCTCCATCCGATCTCCTGGCCCTATGCAAGGAGGCCGAGCGTTTGGGGAAGAGAACGCACACCGTACGCTTCGGCCCTCGCACGATCGACATTGACATCCTGCTCTACAAAAGGTGGATCTACCGTGACGGCAGCCTCAGGATCCCTCACCCGCGCATGCATGAGCGTCGATTTGTCCTGGTCCCGCTTGTCGAAATCGCCCCTGGAATTGATGTCCCGGGAGAACAGAAGAAATACGCCGACATATTGGCGGGGCTCGATGAGAAAAAGAAGGTGGCAAAATTAAAGGAACACGCATTCTAATAACGGTCGATATGACCGAAAAACACGTCAAGAGAACGCGCGTGGCGATCGTCGAAGACGACAAGTTGATGGAGATTTACTACGCGCATCCAACGCAAGAGAACATCGTTGGGAACATCTATAAAGGAAAAGTGGAGGATGTCCTCCCCGGGTTGGGATCAGCGTTCGTCAATGTAGGGGAAAAGAAGAGTCTCTTCCTATCGAAGGGCGAGATAAACGATCAAATCATGATCGAAAAGGGGTTCAAACCATGGCGCGGCGCGGCGCCGATCAACAAGCTACTGCATGCTGGCCAGACTCTCACACTGCAGGTAAGACGGGGCGGGATCGGATCGAAGAACCCGCAGGGGACGACGAAGATCAGCCTTCCCGGGCGGTTCTGGGTCTTCCTCCCCACTGAAGACAGATTGGGGGTCTCCCGGCGCGTCGATAGCGTGCGCACACAACGTCGCCTGCGCCGTATCGCACGCGAGCTGAAGAAAGAGGGGCAGGGGATGATCGCCCGCACCGCAGCGCAGACGGCGAGCAAGGAGGAACTGACCCGCGACTACGAGCTCCTGGCTCAGACCTGGGAGAGCATCGAAACAGCGGCAAGGTCGGCATCAGCGCCCCAGCTTCTGTACAAGGGGATGGGCCTCGTTCAGACGATCCTGCGCGATCGCCTCCTCCCGGATGTGGCTGAAGTGATCGTTGACTCCGCGTTCTTCTACGAGAAGATACAGTACTTCTTGGAATACATGCACATGGAGGATTACAAGGAGCGAATTACCCTCTACAATGGCAAGGGTCATCTCTTCGATGAATATCATCTTGAGGAACAGATCCAGGAGACGCAATCGCGACGCGTATCACTTGCTGGCGGTGGTTCGATCGTGATCGACGAAACAGAGGCATTGATCGCCATAGATGTGAACACTGGCGGGGACGTGCAACACCGCAACCAACAGGCGGCGATTCTCAACACGAACCTGGAGGCGGCGGCAGAGATCGCTCGTCAACTACGGTTGCGACAGATGAGTGGAATCATCATCGTCGATTTTGTGGACATGGATGACCCGAGGGATGAGCAGGCGCTGATCGACAAGGTGAAGGAAGAACTGAAGAAGGATAGGGTATCGGCTGATTTTGTTGACCTGACCGGATTGGGACTGGCGGAGATAACGCGCAAGCGTGCCGGGGAGAGCCTGGCCGACATGCTGGAGAGCGCGGAGTTTGATGCTTGATAGGATGCAAGACAGCCGCTAGAATATGGATATAAGAGTCGGGCGAATAGCTCAGTTGGGAGAGCGTTCGGGTCACATCCGAAAGGTCGCAGGTTCGAGCCCTGCTTCGCCCATTTTCCTTCTCAGGTTCAAGTGGGTAACTATGGAGAGGGGATCAAACGCCAAGACTCTCGCAGAGAGGCAGAACTGTCTCATCACGAAGGACGCGAAGAGCACGAAGGAATCAGAAGATGAAGCATTTGATCCTACTGTCAAGGTGTGACGTGGCACAGGAAATCACCACACTTCGCAGCTCATCCCGTTCCATTCTTCGTGTCCTTAGTGCCCTTCGTGGTGAATTCCTCTTGACATCAGTCCTGCAAGAACGGAATTAGAGGACACTACCCGCTCGAAACGATAAGGAACCTAAAGAGAGTGGTGCTAGATGAGGCGGCGTACGGAGGACCGAATGCGAGCACTGGTGACTGGGGGGACGGGATTCATCGGATCGAGCATCGTGCGTGAGCTGTTGCGCGCTGACTATGAGGTTCGCGTTCTCATTCGCAGCGGATCAGACACGCGTAATCTCGATGGGCTTGAGATTGAGCGCGTCATCGGCGACATCACGGATCCAACCTCTCTTGCTCGTGCCATGCGCGGCTGTACACGCGTGTTCCATGCGGCAGCCCTGTACTCCTTTTGGGTCACTGTCCCTGGCTTGATCGAGCGGGTGAACGTTGAGGGGACGAGAAATGTACTGCAGGCGTCTTTGGAGGCAGGGATAGAGCGTGTGGTGTACACGAGCTCGGTGGCCGCTCTTGCTGTTCCGAGCGCAGGCAGTCCGGTCGATGAAGCGACGCCTGTCGACCCGAGCGCGATCATCGGGGAATACAAGAAGAGCAAGTACGCAGCCGAACAGGTTGCGCTGGAGTATGCGGCAAAGGGGCTGCCTGTGGTGATCGTCAATCCCTCGTTCCCCGTTGGTCCCCGCGACATCAAGCCGACCCCGACCGGCCAGACGATCGTTGACTTCCTCAACCATCGCCTTCCGGCCTACGTCGATACCGGGATGAACGTTGTCGATGTGGAGGATGTCGCGCGCGGTCACGTTCTCGCCGCGGAAAGGGGGAGAGTCGGCGAGCGCTACATCCTCGGAGGGAAGAATATGACGATGGGGGAGCTTCTCGGTCTCCTATCCGAGATCACAGGCATCAGCGCTCCACGAATGCAGTTGCCCTATCAGCCCCTCCTTGCCCTGTCTTATCTGAACGCAGCCTGGTGCAGAATGACAAGGACTACTCCCAGAATGACGCCGGACACGATACGCATGTCACACCACTACATGTACTACGACCCGAGTAAAGCGATAAATGAGTTGGGGATGCCGCAGACGCCGCCGGAGGTGGCGCTGAAGAAGGCGGTCGATTGGTACGTAGAGAATGGCTACATCAAATAGCAGCAGCGTTTCATACCGCGTTATGAGATTAATTGCATTTTTTTAGGAGATCTGACTGAATTTACGTGCCAATGCAGCGTCCACGCTCTTCGGTACGAACGATGTCACGTTACCGCCGAAGCGCTTCACTTCCTTCACAATCGATGATGACAGGAAGCAGTACTTGCCCGCGGTCATGAATAGAACCGTCTCAATATCGGAGTCGAGATCGCGGTTGGTCAGGGCCATCTGAAATTCGTAGTCGAAATCGGAATTAGCACGCAGGCCACGCACCACGGCACAGGCCCCAAGCTTGTGAGCGCAATCGATCAGAAGTCCTGTGTAGCTTGTCACCTCGACCCCATTGATGTCCATTTCAGCAAGGGCGTCGCGAGCGATCTGCTCGCGTTCCTCGGCAGAGAAGAGTGCATGCTTGTTCGGATTGGCGACGATGGCGATAATCAGTTGCGGGAACAACTTGCGCGCGCGACGGACGATGTCGATGTGTCCGTAGGTGATCGGGTCGAAGCTTCCGGGGTAGATCGCTCTTGGCATGGTCATGGTGGCGTGATTCTAGCGCGTGTGTGTCGTTAACTCAATCCAGTGTCGTCACTTTTCTCTCGGCAGTCTTGCATCGGTCGAGGGCCCAACGACGGCGATGTTCATAGTTGCAGAATCGATGTAGGCCTCGATGACCCGTTGTGCATCGTCTACGCTGACGGCATCGATGCGGGCGATCACCTCGTCGGGAGACAGGATCTCGCCACCCGTGATCGCTGCGCTTCCCAGGCGAGCCATGTGGTTGATGTTTGATTCGAGATCGAGGATGAAGTTCCCCCGCAGCTTCGCCTGCGCGAGATGGATTTCCTCTGGCCGTACACCCGTGCGCCGCAGCGCGCTGAGCTCTTCGAGGAGGATGTCCAGCGTGCGATCGACATTCTCCGGAGCGATTCCAGCGTAGGTGAGCCATAATCCAGCATCGGAGTAGCTAATCACAGAACTCGATACAGCGTATGCTAACCCCTGCTCCTCACGCACGTGGATGAACAGGCGCGAGCTCATCCCTCCACCGAGGATGGCGTTCACCACTTCAGCAGCGAAGCGGTCATCGCTTCTGGCATCAGGGGCAGGCAGGCCGATGTAGATGTGGGTCTGACCCGTGTCTCGCGTGTGGGAGACCCTATCGCTCTTGAGGATCGGGGAGCGACGCAGCGAATCTGGCGCTTCTTGTGACGCACCATCGAAGAGGCGCGATGCAAGATTGACGATGCTTGTGGTATCCGCTGCCCCGCATACCACGAGGATCATTCTCTCTGGCTGGTAGAAGCTGGAGTGAAAGGAGATGAGGGTATCTCGGGATACGCTGTCTATAGTCTCGCGTTTCCCGAGGACGGGCCGCGCTAGGGGATGGCTCTCCTGCCATAGACCGGCGTTGAATAGGTCGTAGGCCTGCTGCTCGGGGTCGTCATCCCTCCCCCGAATCTCCTCCAGGACAACACCGCGCTCGCGCTCCAGTTCTTCGGGAGCGAAGGCGGGGTGTTGGGTGATGTCGGCGATTATCTCCAACACTTCCTGCAGGGCACTTGCTGGTGCCTCGGCGTAGTAGAATGTCGACTCCTTGCCTGTCGCCCCGTTGATCTGCCCTCCCAGGGCGTCGATCTGACGCGAGATCTCCCTTGCGCTTCGCGTGGGGGTTCCCTTGAACAACATGTGTTCGACGAAGTGTGCTATCCCGGGCTGAGAAGCGGGATCATCACGGCTTCCGACCCTCGCCCATAGTCCAACACTGACGGAGCGTGAATGCGGGACCTCTTCCACGAGGACCCGCATTCCGTTATCCAGTATTACTTCAGAGAGCCCCTGATAGAGGCGGGATGTCTTCACCAACGATCCTCGAATGGCGCTGGTTCTTGCTTCTTTGCCGTGGGCTCAGTAGGCGGCTCCAGCTGCTCCTCTTGCTCCTCTTCGTGGCTTTCCTGCTTTCCGCGCTTGGTCTCTCCCTGTGGGACGATACGCCGGAGCTTGTAGCGGCCGCGCTCATCGATGTCGAGGACCTCTACCTTCACCTTGTCGCCCGGCTTCACGACGTCTGATACTCGGCGTACGTACTCGTCGGAGAGGGCGGAGATGTGTATGAGACCCGTTACCTCCGGAGTGAGCTCGACGAAGGCGCCGTAGTCGGTCGTGTTGGCGATCGTGCCGTCGATGATGTCCCCAACCTTGATCGAAGGGTCGACCTTCTTGGGCGCATGGTGGCCGTTCTTCCCGTTCCCGCGGGAGTGCCCACGATGGTGCGAGCTCTCATCCCAGTTTGCTCCCTCGATGACGCGACGCAGGTCCGGTCGGCCCATCTTGTCCTCGCCGATGACCTCGATCGTGATCTCGTCACCCGGCTTGACGATGTCGCGCACGTTGTCCACGAAACCGGGAGCGAGGTTGGAGACGTGCACCAGCCCTTCGCTTCCGTTCTTCAGATCGACGAACGCTCCGAAGTCGACCACGCGCGTCACCTTCGTCGTCATTTTTGTGCCGACCTCGATCTCCGCTGTGAGGTCCTCGACCCAACGCTTCGCCGCCTCCACCGACTCCATGTCCACGCTGGCCAGCTTCACCGTGCCATCGTCCTCGATGTCGATCTGGGCTCCGGTCTCCTCGATGATCTTGCGGATCATCTTTCCCCCCGGTCCGATGACGAGTCCGATCTTCTCCCGCGGGATGGTGATCGTCTCCAATCGAGGTGCGTACATCGACAGCTGCTCACGCGGTTCAGGGAGGGTCTGCTCCATCTTGGCCAGGATCTCCAAGCGGGCTTGCTTCGCCTGTTCGAGTGCCTTACGCAGTGTATCGCGCCCGATCCCCCCGACCTTTACATCCAGCTGGAACCCGGTGATCCCATCGCGCGTCCCGATCACCTTGAAGTCCATGTCGCCGTAGTGATCTTCGTCGCCGAGGATATCGGTGAGGATGACCCGCCTCTGCGTAGATTCATCCTCGATCATCCCCATAGCGATTCCAGCCACCGGCTTCTTGATCGGAACACCGGCGTCCATCATAGCCAGCGATCCGCTGCACACCGTCGCCATCGAGGAAGAGCCGTTCGACTCGAGAATCTCCGACACGATGCGGATTACGTATGGGAATTCTTCCTCGCTTGGGAGGACGGCGCGAAGCCCGCCCTCGGCAAGGTAGCCGTGTCCGATGGAGCGTCGGCTGGGAGAGCCCATCCGCCTAACTTCCCCTACGGAATAGGGAGGGAAGTTATAGTGGAGCATGAACCGCTTCGTCCCTTCCTTCATCATCTGATCGATGATCTGCTCATCGCCGCGCGTCGCGCCAAGGGTGGCGATCCCCAGGCTTTGGGTCTCGCCACGGGTGAAGATGGCCGAACCGTGCGCGCGGGGAAGGACGCCGACTTCGCACGTGATGTTCCTAATCTCATCCGGTCGACGACCGTCGATGCGCACCCCGCGATCGAGGATTTGATTGCGCATATACTCCCGATACAGGTCGTCGACGATGGCGGCAACCTTCTTCTGCAGCGCGGGCGCCTCGTCGGACGGGACGGCATCCGTGACGATGCTCTCTATGGCGTGATCGCGCAGCGATTTTACGAAATCGGCGCGTTCTTTCTTGTTTCCTAGAGAGCTCATGGCGGGAAACTCACGGTTGACCAGTGCAGCTACTCGCTCACGCAGAGAAGCATCCTCCTCGGGCGAAGGAGCGATCTCCTTCTTCACCGGGTGCACCCGTTCCACAAACCTCTCTTGCAGCTCGACGAGCTGCCGGATCGCGTCGTGTCCGATGCCGATCGCGCTCACGACCTCCTCTTCAGAGAGCTCGTTCATCAGCCCCTCAACCATGGTCACCGTCTGCTTCGTCCCCGCGACCGTGATCTCCATACTCCCCTCTTCCTTTACCTCGGCACCGGGGTTCACCACGAACTGTCCGTCCTTGTACCCAACTTGCACACCGGCTATCGGGCCGTTGAACGGAGCCTCGGAGATCATCAGCGCTGCCGATGCTCCCAGGATGCTCAGCATGCTTGGCGAGCAGTCGATCTCGGCCGAGAGGACGGTGGCGACGATCTGTACCTCCTCTTTGTACCCATCAGGGAAGAGCGGCCGGATCGGCCGGTCTATCATGCGTGCGCTGAGAATGGCGACGTCGCTTGGACGCCCCTCACGCTTGAAGAAGCCACCGGGGATCTTGCCGCTGGCGTAGAAACGCTCTTCGTAGTCGACACGAAGCGGAAAATAGTCGATATCCTCTCTGCTCTCTTGTACACATACGGTTACTAGGACACGTGTGTCTCCATAACTTGCCAGTACAGCTCCACTCGCCTGCTTGGCGAGCCTCCCCGTCTCTAGGGAGAATTCTTTACCATTAAATTCTATACTTTCCTTGATTAACATCTCGCTATTAAACTCCTCTGATTCCTAAGCTCTGAATCAATTTCTTGTATGCTGCGAGGTCGTGTTTTTTCACATACTTCATCAGCCGGCGCCGTTGGCCGACCATCTTTCGTAGGCCTGACTGAGAGCTAAAGTCCTTGCGGTGGACGTTTAGATGCTCGGTGAGCTCTCTGATTTTCTCGGTAAGCAGCGCAATCTGCACCGCTGCCGATCCGGTATCCGTTTCACTTTGCCCGTATTTCTTTGCGATTTCCTCTTTCTGTTCCCGCGTTAGACTCATCTTGTCCTCCTTATCGCCCGCTTCCGAGGGAGGGATTGCCCATCCCCCAGGAGGGGTTCGATAATTCTCTTCTCATCCCTGGGCATGATGCCTCAGGCCAATGGCTCAACTGGTGATGCCTTTCCGAACCTCCGGTTTACTTCGTACTTCACCCTCTCCTCATCTATGGTGAGAAGCTCCCTGTTCCGCAGCAGGAACTCCCCTGCCACGATGACGTCAGTCACATCGCTGGCATGCCCCGCATAGACAAGCGCGGAGAACGGGTCGTAAGCGGGCATGGCATCTACACCGGATAGATCAATAAGGACGATGTCCGCGTCTTCACCAGCGGCGATATTGCGTGCCCCCATGCCGAATGCCTGCGCCCCATTGCGCGTGGCCATCATAGCAGCCTCCTGCGCTGGCAGGGCGGTTGGGTCCTCCAAGCATGCCTTCTGGAGCAAGGACGCCATCCTCATCTCCTCGATCATGTCTTGGCTGTTGTTCGATGCTGCTCCGTCCGTCCCCAACGCGACGTTCACCCCCGCATTGAGTAATGATACAACAGGAGCGTGGCCGTTTCCCAGCTTGGCGTTGCTCTTCGGACAGTGTACCGCGGTTACCGCGCGTTGCGCGAGAATTTCCATCTCTTGCGCAGTGACGTGGACACAGTGTGCGGCAATGGTAGGAACGGAGAAGACGCCGATGCTGTCAAGCGCTATCACGGGTGTTTGGCCCCAGTTCTGCGTCGCCCATGCTACCTCGTCTCGCGTCTCGGCGAGGTGGATGTGCAGTGGAACATCCTTCTGTCGCGCCAGATCGACGGCTGCGGTCCATACATCCCTTCCACATGTATAGATCGCGTGCGGACTGACCGCTGTCTTGATCCGTCCGTGTGATGCGCCCTCCCAGTGTTCGATCACTGATCGTGCCTTAGAAAGCTCATCCTTCCCGTGTTGGTCAAGCTCATCGGCCACGATCCCGTAGGAGAGAGTGGCGCGCATGTGGGCTTCGTTCACCGCGCGGGCGATGGAGTCGGTGTGAAAGTACATGTCGGCTACTTGTGTCGTTCCAGCCTTGATCATCTCAGCTAGGCTGAGAAGCGATCCCCAGTACACATCATCGGGGGTCAGTCTCTTTTCCGCTGGCCAGATATGCTTGTGTAACCACGTGTCAAGGGATACGTCGTCGGCTAAGCCGCGGAAGAGGCTCATTGGCAGGTGCGTATGCGCATTCACCATCCCCGGCAGGGCGAGCCTTCCCTGTCCGTCGACGACGATATCATCTGCGGACACGGGGAGCGGTTGTTCAGCGACTGCGCTGATCATGCCGTTTTCGATGCGCACATCGACGGCCTTCACTGTTGCAGGGTCGCCGACAACGGCAATGACATTCTTGATGACGATACCTATTGACACTTCTTCCTTTCCCATCTAGCGGAAATTATAGCCTCTGTGAGGACCTCCTGCAATGTCAACACCTCCTCGCCCGAGGGGGCTCTCTGTTGATATAATGGAGAGCAGATGATGAACAAAAGAGAGCGGATCGGGAAGGAGGGAGAGCGTCTCGCCTGTGTGTATCTACGACAACACGGGTATGCAATCATCGAACGGAATTGGCGATGCAGATTCGGGGAGATCGACATTATCGCGCGTGATGGGGAGACGCTTGCCTTTATCGAGGTGAAGCGGCGCTCCGGTTCCGGATACGGGGGAGCGGAAGCGGCACTCACTCTGCGCAAGCAGCGGCGAATAGTGACTGCTGCACGAATGTACCTTTCGCAGACGCGCAGTGACCTGCCTGTGCGATTTGACCTCGTCGCGATAGAGGGAGGAAGGATAACTTTGCTCAAGAACGCGTTTCAACTGGAGGAGCGGTGTACTCCCGCCTTGTAAGCAGCGTCGTTGTGGGGATCGAGGCGCGCTATGTAGAGATCCAGACGGACGTGACCGGCGGTCTGCCCGCGTTTCAGGTGGTGGGACTGCCGGAGAAGGAGGTGAGCGAGAGCAGGGAGCGGGTGCGCTCGGCGATCAAGAACTCCGGATTCTCTTTCCCGGCAAAACGCATCACCGCCAATCTCGCTCCGGCTGATCTGCGCAAGGAGGGGGTGGGGTTCGACCTCCCTATCGCCTTGGCGATCCTGCTCGCTTCGGAACAGATTGCATCGACAGGGCAAGAGTACATCATCGTTGGTGAGCTGTCTCTGAACGGTGAAGTGCGCCACGTGCCTGGAGTCCTCCCGATCGCCATGCTGGCCGCTTTAGGGGATTACGCTGGTCTGATAGTACCCGAGCAGAACGCGACCGAGGCCGCCCTTGTCGATGGCGTTCGCGTCTATCCTGTATCGACCCTGGCGCAAGCGGCAGCCTTCATCGCTGGACTCGTTCCCATCGAGCCATTTACCGTTGACCGCCAGGCGCTTCTCGAGGATGCGTACGTGCCGCCGGATGTTGATATGTCCGATGTGAAGGGGCAGGAGATGGCAAAGCGGGCACTGGAGATCGCCGCAGCCGGTGGCCATAACTTGATGATGAGCGGTCCGCCGGGCGCGGGAAAGAGCATGCTCGCTCACTGTCTTCCTGGGATACTGCCACCCCTCTCGTTCGAGGAATCTCTGGAGGTGACACGCGTTTACAGCATCGCCGGGCTACTCGAAGCGGAGACTCCTCTCATCACCCTCCCACCGTTTCGCGCGCCACATCAGACCATTTCATACGCGGGGATGGTCGGGGGTGGACATGGACTTCCCGGGCCGGGAGAGATTACGCTCGCTCACCATGGTGTGTTGTTCCTCGATGAGACGCCGGAGTTTGATCGGCACGTGCTGGAGACACTGCGCCAGCCGCTCGAGGATCGGTCGATCCTCCTGTCGCGCGCGGGGGTGTCGGTTCGCTATCCGGCGAGCTTCACCCTTATCGGTGCGATGAACCCCTGCCCCTGCGGGCACCTTGGCGATCACACCCACCCCTGTACATGCACGTTGAGTGAGATCAAGCGCTATCGTAAGAGGCTCTCCGGTCCGTTCCTCGATCGGATCGACTTGTTTGTCGAGGTCCCTCGCCTCACCACGGATGAGCTCCTGGCCCGCCCGCAGGGCGAAAGGTCATCTGCGGTACGTGAGAGGGTGAAACGGGCAAGGAGAATACAGCTTGAACGATTTCAAGGGACTGCCAGCAGGTTCACAAACGCGCAGATGTCGACCAAGGAGATTGAAACTTACTGCGTCGTCGATAAAGAGGGGCGGGAGCTTATGGAGCTTGCCATCGCTCGCCTTGGCTTGAGTGCTCGCGGCTACACGCGTACACTGAAGGTAGCCCGGACCATCGCCGATCTGGAAGATTCAGTGAGCATCACGAGCGCTCACCTGGCAGAGGCGATTCAGTATCGCGCAACGGACGATGCCCTGTGATTAGCGCACACGCAGGCGGGAGGATTCACAGAAAATACACATTGTGTTTGTATAGTTACCAAACGTGTAGCTCTCGTATAGACTGGTCTTGTTGGCCATTACCGATAAGGAGGAGAGATGAGACGTAGCTTATTGCTTATCCTGGGATGTCTGTTGATCGTCGGATTGAGCGTGACAGCAGCGAACTTCCCGGTCACTGTGTCAGGGATTGCTGTCGATGGAAATGTGAACATCAAGACGAGCGACATCATGAAGGCGATCACCTTTCACGCTGGGGATGAGATCACAGCCGATCAACTGAAGAGTGCGTCGCAAGCGGTCTACGACCTTGGCTGGTTCAGTGACGTAATCCCGGAGATCGACGATACGGGAATGGTGACGTTCAAGGTGAGCGAGAACCCGGTGGTGAAGAAGATCGAGATTACGGGGAACGTGAACACAGAGCCGTTCAGCATTCTTGGGTTCACCCTGTTTCGTACTCGCATCATGACCAGTGATAAGGCACGCAGCATCCTGCGCGACAACGGAGTGAAGACAGGGAAGGTCTTGAACAACAACTCGTTGAAGGATGGGCTGCAAGCGGTGATCGATGCCTACGAGAAGAAGGGCTACGCCCTGATCATGATCGGCAAGGTAACCCCGGGCGAGACGCTATCGATACAGATCATCGAAGGAAGAATAACAGCGAACATAGTGACCGGCTTGTCCACCGTCCCAGAGAAGATCGCCGAGGATATGATCGACCTGCCGCTGAACGAGTGTTTGAAGAAGGCGGCGATCCAGCGGGTGATGTCAAACCTGCAGGGATCGGTCTATTTCTCCAATGTTGATGTCAAGGTGCAACAAGGAGGGACACCTGATTCCGTGCGACTGGTGTGGACGCTAACGGAACGCAAGTTGATAGATGAGCCGATCACGATCAACGCGATCGATCTCTTGGGGGTGACGCTCTTCCCGCGTCAGATCGCGGATGGAGCGATCGGTAACATACCTCAAGGGCAGATCGATAACTACGGGCTGTTACACGTCCTGGAGGGGCTGTTCAACCTTTACTACCGCAACGGGTACGTCATGGTGAGGTTCGTCCCCGGGCAGGTCACAAACGGTCGCCTTCCGCTCACTGTGGAGGAAGGGAAGATTGGAAAGATTGAGATTAGCGGCAACGATCGCACAAAGACGTACGTGATCGAGAAAGTTTTCGGAATGAAGCCGGGTGATATCCTAAACAAGAATCGCCTGGCGGTCTCCTATCAGAGGCTGATGGCACTTAAGTACTTCAACTCGGTCAACGTGAATCCGCAGTGGTCAGACGATAGCGTTGATCTCTCGATCTCCGTCGTCGAGAACACGAAACTAGGCGGGATCAACGGATCGGTCGCCTTCTCCCCGGAGAGCGGAGGGCTCGTTGGAAAGCTTAACTACAGTCAGAAAAACCTCTTTGGAACAGGACAGGATCTCTCCTTCTCATTCAGCCGCGGATTGGTGAACGATCAGAGCGCCACGTGGGACCTTGGCTACAGCACCGTCGGCTTCTTCCGCGCCTTCAACCGTGTGGGAGTCGATTTCTACCGCAAGAGTGATGAGAAGAGTGACAGTGAAGGAAATTCGACCACGTTCCTCAGTCTAGGAGGAACAGCATCGATCAGCTACCCCGTCATGGACTATACAGACATGTCTCTTTCCTACAAGCACGAGACAGTGAGTGCCTCGGACGATGCAACCTGGCACCCGATCGATTCGATCACAACCGGGCTTGCCTATGACGACGTGAACAACCCGCACTTCCCTACTTCTGGGGACAGGCGGTCGCTGACACTCGAAAAGGCGGGCGGTTTTGCTCCGGGGCCGGACTATGCCAAGTTCAACCTGAGCTGGGTCCACTTTACGCCGTTGTACAGCAACCTCCCATTTATCTCCGAGCGTGACCAGGTTCTCGCTGTGCGCTTGGCTGGGGGCTGGGGGGCGAACATACCGTACTCGCAGGCATACGACCTGGGCGGGCCGGGAACGATCCGCGGGACAACCGCAAGCCCAGTACAACGCCTGGCGTACGCTAACTTCGAATACCGCTTGGCTGTGGTAGAAGGTCTCACAGGAACTCTCTTCCTCGACACCGGCGTGCCCCTTGACAACGTTAGTCTCTCGGCTGCAAAGGGATCGTTCGGGATCGAGTTTGGGATTGAGGCGGCAGGAATGTATGTTCGCCTGGACATGGCGTGGGTATTGGGGCCGGACATGGGATGGGTCCCACACTTCGACTTCGGGTTTAGCCCGATGTTCTAAGATGCAAGGAAGAAGGACGGGTTTTATAATCTAGCGCGCTGTTAACAAAAGGAGGAAAGGATGTCCAAAAACACACTCGTTGTATCCGTTGTTGCTCTGTTGCTTGCCGCTGTTGCCATCGTGCTTCAGTTCGTGCTCCCCGCCGGTGGAGGGGCGGACAACACGGCGGAGGTTACTGCTCTTACGAACAGGGTCGCCGCCCTTGAGGCGAACCCCGCTACTCCGCTCAAGGTGGCCTACATCAACGCTGAGGATGCGTTCACAGTATTCACCGACGCGGTGAGCGATCTGCGGCAGCGGGCGATCGACAAGCAGGGGGAGATCCTAAAGCTTCAGCAGCAGTACATGGCGAGCACGATCTCTAAGGATGATTTTGACACCCAGAATAACCAGCTTCAGGTGGAGCTGTTGCAGGCACAGCTTAACATCGATCTGGGGACGATCGACAAGATGATCGCCTCTCCGGGCTTCTCTGACATGAAGAGCGACCTGCAGCGACTGAAGGACGAGGCGCAGCCGGTCGTCGATGAGATGAAGAACCTCGTCTCTACTGTGCATGTTGGCGTGATAGACACGACGGAGTTCCAGAACCGCTATATGCAGGTGAAGAATGCGTTTACGCAACTCGATCAGCTTCTAACGAAAGCGGCTACAACGAAGATCGTGCAGGCGGCGAACAAAGTGGCGGTCGATAACGGATATGACCTTGTGCTACGCACACAGAACGTGATCGTCTATCGCAACACCGCCAAGCTGACCGACATCACAGACCTCGTGAAGCATGAGCTTGCGTCCTACCTGTAGGCAGTGATGGCCAGGGACATCGAGGGTATTCGCAAGGCATTGCCCCTGCGCTATCCCTACTTGATGATCGATCGAATAGAGAGTGAGGAAGAAGAGCTCGTCGTCGCGGTGAAGAATGTGACGATCAACGAGCCCTTCTTCCAGGGGCACTTCCCCGAGCCGCTCCCAGCCGTCATGCCAGGGACGTTGATTCTCGAGGCGATGGCGCAGACCGCTGCCTTCCTCCTGGCGAGGGAGGGACAGGGAGACGGCTACCTAGTCGGGGTGGACGAGGCCCGCTTCCGCCGCAAGGTGATCCCTGGTGATCGGTTGATCCTGACGGCACGCCTGATGCGGAAGCGAACGGGGCTAGTGAAGGCAAAGGTCGAAGCGAGGGTCGACGATGAACTGGCCGCTTCGGCGATAATCTCTCTTGTTGCGCCGGTGAATAATAATGTGGGATAGGCTGATCGAGTGCGTGCCCAACATCAGCGAAGGGCGCCGTCGAGAAGTGGCGGAGTCGATCGCCTTTGCTGCTGATGGTCCGGGCAGGAAAGTGATCGATCTGAGCATGGATCCCGACCATAACCGCTCGGTGATCACCATTGTCGGTGAGCCCGATGGTCTCCTTGAAGGGGTGCTGGCACTCACGAGGGAGGCATCCGATCTGATCGACCTGAACGTGCACCGCGGTGAGCATCCGCGGATGGGCGCGGTCGATGTCATCCCCTTCATCCCAGTGCGCGGAGTGACGATGGCCGATTGCATTTCACTCTCTCGCCGCGTCGGTGAGCGTATCGCTGCTGATCTGAAGATTCCCGTCTACCTGTACGAGGAATCGGCGAGGAGTGAGGCCCGGCGCAATCTAGCGACGATCAGGAAGGGAGAATTCGAGGGGTTCGCGGAGAAGATCATGCGCCCGGAGTGGCGACCCGACTTCGGAGTAGCCAAGATCCACCCCACGGCCGGTGTCGTTGCTGTAGGCGCACGCGAGTTTCTTATCGCCTACAACGTCGACCTTGCCACCTCCGACCTCTCTGTAGCAAAGGAGATCGCGCGTGCAGTTCGCTGCTCGAGCGGCGGCCTGCGCTATGTGAAGGCGCTCGGTTTCCCTCTTGCCGAGAGAGGGATCGTGCAGGTGTCGATGAACCTGACTAACTTCAAGAAGACACCAATTTTACGTGTCTTCGACCTCGTCAAGCGCGAGGCCGAGCGACGAGGGGTGATGGTCATCGGAAGTGAGATCGTGGGCATGCTTCCTCGGCGAGCGCTGTACGATGTCGCCCAGATGGCGCTGCAGATACGCGGATTCTCCGATGATCTCATCTTGGAAGATCGGATCGAGGACGTCCTCAGTGAGGATCGCTGAACAGAACGTTGAGCGCGTCAGCATCCTCGGCTATGGCCGCACCGGGCGTGCCGTGGCAGAGTATCTTTACCACCACGGTGTGGGGGTGTTCATTAGCGACAGCTCCCCGTTGAGTGCGGCGGACAGACGGTCATTCCTTGAGCGTGAGATTCCATTCGAACAGGATGGGCATACGCTGCGAGTGCTGCAGGGGGCGGATCTGATCGTCCTCAGCCCGGGGATCAGTCCGGACTTGCCGATCCTGCACGAGGCGAGGAGGAGGTCGATCAAGATCCTCTCCGAGCTCGACCTGGCCTTCCTCGTCACAGCGAACACGCGCCTTGTCGCCGTCACCGGGACGAACGGGAAGAGCACGACGGTGAAGCTCATCGAGGGGATACTCAGACAGCGAGGGGTGAATGCGGTTGCTGCGGGAAACATCGGCCTTCCGTTCATCACCCTTGCTGATCATCCACCGGATGTGGTGGTGCTAGAGGTGAGCAGCTTTCAGCTCGAACAGAGCAGCGTCTTCCACCCGGACGTCGCTTGCCTGTTGAACATCGCGCCTGATCACTTGGACAGGCACGCTACAATGGATAGATACATCGCGGCCAAGGCAAGCCTATTCGAACGCCAGAGAGCCTCCGACTTGGCAGTCCTCGAGCGCGACGCGCTCATAGCAGCCGAGAGCCTTGTGGCAAGGAAGGTGTTCTTTGAAGAGATCACCCTCCCGCGGGGAGCATCCGTCGAATCCCTCGCTCCGCACAACCGCGCTAACCTGCGGGCGGCGATCGCTTGCTGCAACGGTATTCTCCCTGCGCTCGACGCGGATCAGATCGATCTTGCTGGGCTAGAAGATGCATTCCACCTCCCCTTTCGCCTGCAGCGGGAGGAGATGATCGGCCAGGTGCGCGTGGTCAACGATTCAAAATCGACAAATGCCGCCTCTGCGATCAGTGCACTTGAAAGCGTCCGCGGTCCGTGTGTGCTCATCCTCGGTGGGCGCCACAAGGGGGCGGGATACGATGCCCTCGCTCGCAGCATCGTGAAGCGTGGCGTGCGTCGCGTGATCCTGTTTGGCGAGGGCGCGCGTCTGCTGCAGTCGACGCTGCGTGATGTTGGTTACACTGAAACGACCCTCTGTTCCACCCTCGATCGTGCGCTGAAAGCTGCCCTGCAAGAGGCGCTGGATGGTGATACCATTCTCTTCTCCCCCGCATGCTCAAGTTACGATCAGTACCGGAATTACGTCGAGCGTGGAGAGCACTTCTCTCGCCTTGTTAACTCCTCCTGCGGTCAATAGTCCTCATCATGATAAAGCCATACGTCCCGGAATAATAACACGAATTCTCACCGTCATTCTGACATCCTTCCTTCCACCTGGGGGACAACTGCCGTATTCATATGGGGACCGGCGATGACGACGTAAGGCGGAGACAAGGAGACAGAAGTGGATGGACGAATCGATCGAGGAATCGTGCTTTCGGCTGCACTCCTGTTGCTATTCGGGCTGGTCATGGTTTACAGCGCCAGTGCTCCCTTCTCTCTGCGCCACTACGGCACCGACACCCATCTGCTCGTGCGACAACTGATCGCTGCGCTTGTTGGGATCGGCTTTCTCGTGTTGTTCAGCTACATCGACTATCATCGCTTACAGCAGCTCGATGACATCCTCCTGCTCGGCGCTTTTGCTCTCACGTTCCTCACCATCCTCCCGTTACACGGGATCAGTGACGGCCGCTGGTTGCACATCGGTCCTCTCGTGATGCAGCCGACTGAGGTCCTGAAGTTCGCGCTGATTGCATATCTGGCAGCGACGATAACGAGAAAGAAGGACTCTATCAGATCGTTCGTCGATGGGGTGCTACCGTTCATCCTCGTGCTGCTTGTGATCGCTGCCGTGACCATGAACCAGCCCGACTTCGGCATGACCCTCATCTTCGCCGCTCTGACCGCGGTGATGCTCTTCGTTGGCGGGGCGCGCATATCGCACCTGTTGGGGGTGGGAATTGCGAGTATCCCGTTCATCTTCCTGGCGGTGCGCATTGCCCCCTATCGGCTGGCGCGCATCCTTTCGTTCTTGAATCCGAATGACTACAGCACGTCTTCTGGGTATCAGACCATTCAATCGCTCGTCGCCATCGGCTCCGGTGGGGTGATCGGACGTGGCCTCGGGGCGTCGCGCGCGAAGCTGTTCTACCTGCCGCAGGCCCAGAGCGATTTCATCTTCTCTGTGACCGCCGAAGAGCTTGGGCTGATCGGAGCGGTCATCCTGATAGCGCTCTACGCGATCTTCGCATGGCGTGCCTTCGCCATCTCGCGCAGCGCTCCGGATGAATTTGGAAGACTACTCGCATTTGGGATTGGATTTGCCATTACCTTTCAGGTCCTTCTCAATCTAGGTGTTGCCACCGGCCTTCTGCCGGTGACCGGGCTCACTCTTCCGTTCATCAGTAGCGGTGGATCGTCGCTCTTCGTCACGTTGGCGATGGTCGGGGTGCTGGCCAATATCTCCAAGCAAGGGGGGAAGTGATGCGCGTATTGATCGCTGGTGGAGGGACCGGGGGGCATTTCTATCCCGCATTGGCGGTGATGGAAGAGTTTGCCAAACGCAAGAATGGGGTTGAGCTGGGGTACGTTGGCACGAGGCGTGGGATCGAGGCGCGTATCCTTCCCTCCTATCCCTGGATCTCATTCTTCCCGATCCATGTGCGTGGCTTTGAACGGGGGAACATCCTGCAGAACCTGTATGCACTCTCTCTCCTCCCCCTCTCCTTCCTAGAAAGCCTAGTCGTCCTCCTGTGCTTCCGCCCGCAAGTGGTAATTGGGATGGGCGGATATGCGTCTTTTCCTGCGGTCCTGCTCGCTTCTATCTTGGGGAAGATTCTCCCGGTGCGGACGGTCATCCACGAGCAGAACGCGGTGGCCGGTCTGACCAACCGGATCCTCGCCCGCTTCGTTGACAAGGTGTTGATCTCATATCCGCAGACGAGGCGACAGCTTCCCGCGGCACGCAATGTCGTTACGACTGGGAATCCAATCCGCAGCGAGTTTCTCCTCGCCAAGCGCACGCGCGCCGTTTATGAGCGCTTCGGCCTCTCTCCTGACAAGAGGACCGTTCTCGTCTTCGGTGGCTCAAATGGATCTCTCGCGCTGACAAACGCGATTCGGAAGGCAGAGGAACAGATCGCCAGAAACAAGGACATGCAGGTCCTCCTCGTTACCGGTGGCAGCGTTGACACCTCAGTGGTCGAAGCGGAACTCCTGGCATCGGGGGTGACGAATATCGTCGTCAAGAGATACATCGAACGTATGGGCGAGGCATTCGCGATTGCTGATCTCATCGTCTCTCGTGCCGGGGCGACTACACTAGCGGAGATCACATCCTGTGGGAAGCCGTCAGTGCTCATTCCATGGGGAGGGGCGGCTGACGGGCACCAATGGGAGAACGCCCGCGTACTAAACGATGAGCAGGCTTGCACGATTATGGGTGAGGATGATATCCTGGGCAGGCGCCTAGCGCGGCTGATCGAACAGATGGTGAAAGATGAACAGGGGCTCAATTTGATGGCACAGAACTCGATGCGCATGGGGAGTAGACATGCGGCTGCATCAATGCTTGGTGAGATACTGGTTCTCGTTAAGGGGGCACGGACTTGATCAGCGATTGCAGGCGCAGCCACTTTGTCGGGATAGCTGGCGCAGGGATGAGCGGCCTCGCCGCATTTATGCTCGCCAGAGGGCACAAAATCTCCGGATCTGACCTGCACGAGAATGCAGAGACAAGATACCTACAGCGAGCTGGAGCGTCGATTCACATCGGCCACGATCCTACTCTCGTGAATGAAGACATCGATGAGGTGATTATCTCATCAGCCATTGGCTCGGAGAACGTAGAGATACAGAAGGCGCGCAGACTAAATCTTCCAGTGGTACATCGGCTGCACGCATTGGCCGGCGTCCTTGACGGCTACACCAGCATCGGCGTTGCTGGCACACACGGCAAGACGACAACCACAGCGATGACAGCGACGATCCTGCGCAATACGGGCAGGGACCCGAGCTACCTCGTTGGCGCCCACTGCCCCGGATTGGGGGGCAACTGGCACCTCGGATCGGGAGAGCTGTTCGTCAGCGAGGTCGATGAGAGCGACGGCCTCTTCCTCGCCATCCGGCCGGCGATCGCTGTTCTCAACAATATCGGGCGCGATCACCTGGGAACATACCATACCTTGGAGGCAATTAAGGAGAGCTTCAAACGGTATGTTCTGCAAGCAGAGAGAGCAGTCCTGGAAATAGACGACGCAAACGTGTGTGCGCTCGCCGATGTTCACCCCTCCGCACTCACGGTGGGCGTACACCCGGACGCCGATTTGCGCGCGATAAATGTCTCGCACTATCACTTCCACACAACGTTCGACCTCACGTACCACGGAGAGGACATCGCGAGTGTATTCCTCCCCGCACCGGGCGACCACAATGTGCGAAACGCTCTTTGTGCAATCGGCGCAGCGAAACTTGCTGGGGTACCACTCGCCGATGCCGCGCATGCCCTTGCGGATTTTCAGCTTCCCAAGCGCCGCTTTCAGCTTCTCGAAGAGAATGGAGTGACCGTTGTCGATGATTACGCCCATCTGCCCGAGGAGATCGACGTCACACTACAGGCGATCCGCTCGGGGTGGACGGACAGGAGGATTGTCGCTGTCTTTCAGCCGCACCGCTACACGCGCACGCAATCGATCGGGAGTGAATTCGGGGCCGCGTTCCGACTGGCGGATACCGTTGTCATCGCACCGATCTATCCCGCCCACGAGGCGCCGATCCCGGGTGTCACCTCGCAGAGGATCGTCGATTCGATCGCACGAAGAACCGGGAACGACCCGCTCCTCATGCACAGTAAGGACGAGATCCTCTCCTTCCTCAAACGCTACATTGAACCGGGTGACTTCATCATCAGCTTCGGAGCGGGTGACATATGGACAGTAACCACAAGCCTGTCGCGCTTCCTCGAGGAGGGAAGCTTCTGCACCGCGTAGATGACTTGCTTACGAGCCTACAAGCCCTCCACGGTGAACTGAGGATCGATGAGCTATTATCCTCTCATACAACAATCAGAGTGGGCGGTCCTGCCAGAGCGTTCTTCATCCCCGCAAGCAAGGATTCTCTCATTGAGGCAGTCAGCATCAGTCGCGGCCAGGGCGTGCCCTACCTCATCCTCGGCAGGGGCTCGAATCTCCTCTTCGCGGACAGAGGCTATCGCGGCCTCATCATCTCCACCGAACGGCTCGCGGCGTGCGCGGTGACCGACGGGCACATATCTGCTGACTGCGGTACGCCGCTTGCGACGCTCATGTCCGAGGCAAATGCGCGCGGGATTCATTCCCTCGACTTTCTTGCTGGGATACCCGGCAGCTTAGGCGGAGCACTTGCCATGAACGCGGGCATTAAAGCGCGGTCGATCGGCGAGATCGTGGAAGAGGTCACCCTGCTCTCGAGCGACGGGTCAGCGGTGTCCGTTGATAGGAGCGCGTGTGGATTCTCCTACCGAGGGAGTGCGATCCTTGAATCACGCCTTCCTGTCCTTACAGCGCAGCTTCGCCTTGATGAAGAGAGCTTCGACCGCGATCAGCTCCTCGCCCAGCGTGCGCGCACACAACCGCACGCCTTCCCCAGCGCTGGATGTGCCTTCAAGAACCCGGTTGGACACTGCGCAGGGGAGTTGATCGAGCACACCGGATTGAAGGGAGTTCGCGTGGGAATGGCCAAGGTGTCTGACATACACGCAAATTTCATTATCAACTTAGGGGGGGCGAGCAGCGCTGAGATCCGCAAATTAATTGACATTGTGCGCCAAAAGGTGTATAAAAGTTTCCATATCTTGCTTGACTTGGAGATTGAGGTCGTTGACGGGTGAACGAGGGGAAACTGAGAAGTGCCGTACGTTGGGCTGCCGTCATAGGGGGGATTCTTATCGCTGCTGCCATCATCGCCCTGTATACACCTTGGGTGCGCATCTTTGATCTGCGAGAGATTGTAGTAAAGGGTAATTACTACACGTCTGTCGCGGAAGTCAAAGATGCCTGTGGTATTCAGGACGGAATCAATCTATTGCGCGCTCCGCTTAACCAGGCGCGGACTTTACTGCTACAGCTTCCCTGGATAATGAACGTATCGTTTCGCAGAATTCTTCCGCATACACTTGAAATCACTATTCGCGAGCGAGATCCGATCGCCCTTGTAGTCGACCCCGCTGACGAGAGCCGGCTGATGGTCCTCGGAGAAGACGGAGTGATCGTCGGCTACGCGGTGGACTCCAGTTTGGACTTCATGTGCATAGTTGGAGTGGCGATTGCCAGCACTCCCTCCGGAAGAAGAGTCGTTGATAAGGATGTGGTGAAGACAGTTTCCTACCTACGTAAGCGAGGCCTGGGAAGAGACCTCTTCCCTCGCATTGACTTCTCAAACTTGCACGCGATCACGATGTACACAGTTGATGAGGGGGAGATAATGCTCGGTCCGATCGCTGATGTAGAGGATCGAATCGACGAGCTGATAGCATTGCTAGAGACAATCGATCTTGCGAGCTATCAGACGATAGATCTTAGATTTGGGGGTGAGGCGAGACTTGTGCCCCGTAAGGTGGTGAACCGATGAGAAAGGAAAGAGTGGTGGTCGGTCTTGATGTGGGGACGACCAAAGTCGTTGCTTTGGTTGGAAACGTGGCCGATGGAATGATCGAGATCATCGGCATGGGCAAGGCTGAATCGCACGGGTTGGAGAAGGGTGTGGTTGTCGATATCGGTCGTACGATCTCTTCTATACGCAAAGCAGTTGAAGAGGCGGAGAATATGGCTGATATTAAGGTAAGCTCCGTTTATGTGGGCATCGCCGGCAAGCATATCAATTCAATCAACAATAGCGGTACCGTGTCGATCAACCGTCCTGATCGCATCATAACGAATGATGATGTTCATCGAGTCGTAGAGACAGCGCAGGCGATCCAGCTCCCGCCATCAAGCGAGATGATCCATGTCATCCCGCGGCAATACATCGTGGATGGGCAGGACGGGATCACAGACCCCGTTGGGATGACGGGAACTCGCCTTGAAGTTGATGTACACATTGTTACCGGGGCGATCACCGCGGTGCACAATCTCGTCCGTTGCGTGGAGAGTCTTGACATCGGGATTGAGCAGATCGTGCTGGAACCGATCGCTTCAGCCCTCGCAGTCCTCTCATCCGCGGAAAAGGAGCTTGGTGTCATCCTGTTAGATATCGGCGGAGGGACGACGGACATCAGCGTCTTCCGCGGCGGTGATATCTGGTTCTCCAAGGTCATCCCCATTGCTGGTGAACATATCACCAATGATATTACCGTTGGCCTGCAGACACCGATCGAAGAGGCTGAACTGATCAAGAAGCAGGCTGGGACGGCGTTAGTGGATAGTGTTGGCGAGGATGAGAAGATTGAAGTGGCGACGATAGGCGGCGACGAGAAGAGGACCGTCTCCAAGAAGAAGCTGGCTAAGATCATTGAACCCCGCGTCGAGGAGCTCCTCGACTTGGCGATGCAGGAGGTTGAGGACGCTGGCTATCGCGACCTTGTCCCCGCGGGCCTTGTTCTCACTGGTGGTACGTCTCTCCTGAACGGAATAGTGGAGTTTGCTCAGCAACGCTACGGAATTCCCGTGCGTCGTGGGAAGATCCCGCAGGGGATACATGGGTTGCGCGATATCGTTGAATCGCCGATCTACGCTACATCGATCGGGTTATTGCGTTACGCTGTGGAGACCAAAGATTTTTCAAAGAAACGATATGAGCGGAAGAAGCCTTCGTTTATAAACAAGCTCTTCTCATGGTTTAATCGTTTCTTCCGGGGGTAGAAGAGGAATGACAATGGCAGATCAGAGGGTTTCCACCCCCCCCGCACGGTTGATGGTCATCGGTGTCGGTGGCGGAGGCGGCAATGCCGTCGACCGTATGTTCGCTGATGGTCAGGTTAGCGGCGTGGAGCTTGTGGTCGTCAATACCGATGCGCAGGTGCTAGAGGTGGTGCATGCACACCACACATTGCAGATCGGACGGAAGCTGACAAGTGGGCTCGGTGCCGGTGGCAACCCGGAGATCGGGCGCCTCGCTGCGGAGGAAAGCCACGAGGAGATCGCCGATCTATTGACGGGGATAGACATGGCATTCATCACCTGCGGAATGGGCGGTGGAACGGGGACGGGAGCTGCGCCAGTCATCGCCTCCCTGGCCAAGGAGGCGGGAATCCTCACCACAGGGATCGTCACGCGACCGTTCTCTTTTGAGGGGCTGGCCCGCGCCGAGAAGGCAGAGGCTGGGATCGCCCGACTCTCGCAAGAGGTCGACGCCCTGATCACCATCTCCAACGACAAGCTGTTGAAGGTCGCCCCCACCGATACCCCGATAACGCGCGCGTTCGAGATGGCAGATGAGGTCCTTCGCCAGGGGGTGGAGGGGATATCTGACCTAATTACCGTTCCCGGCATGATCAACCTCGACTTTGCCGACATCGAGAGCGTGATTCGTGGTGCAGGCACGGCGATGATGGGAATCGGCGAAGGCGAGGGGGAAGGAAAGACCAAGGATGCAGCGAGAAAGGCCATCTCATCACCACTCCTCGACGCTTCCATCAAGGGTGCCCGCAAGGTCATCATGAATATCACCGGCGGGAGTGATCTGACGCTGGAAGAAGTGACAGAAGCGGCATCCCTCATTCGTGAGGCAGTTTCCGATCGTGCCGACATCATCTTTGGTACAGCGATACGCGATGGTATGGAGACCGTGCGCCTGACCGTGATTGCCACTGGCTTCGCTGTGGTTCGCCCAGGGGAAGAGGAAGAAGGAGCTGCTCTGGGAAACGAGACTATGCTCGCCAAACTGCAGAAGGAAAGACCGGCCGGTTCGGACGACTTCGACATCCCCACTTATTTGCGCAGGAGTCGCAAGGTGCGCGATGAGAGACCGCGCCCTTGGGGGACAGACGGAGACTAGGAATCTGTAGCTGGTTAGTCTTCAACGGAAGGCCTTAGCTTTGCCAGAGGTGGGAGTCGAACCCACACGACCCGAGGGCCACGGGATTTTGAGTCCCGCGCGTCTGCCAATTCCGCCACTCTGGCTCAATACAGTGATTCTATCCGCTCTTAGGTGCTCCGTCAAAGTATGCGAGGCGGCCTGGATGGATCAGTGATGGGCAATGGGTGA
>CAYQFN010000003.1:0-31396 GCA_964416685.1 uncultured Thermotogae bacterium
CATACCACCTGACAGGTCTTTGCGTGAGCAAGGCTCTTTCGTCTCGCATTCTAAGGAAGATTCGTCACAAAGAACAGCAACGTCGCAGACGAGCTGCGACGCTACGCAAGAATTAAGGCATCCTATCTTTTCCGTTCCGCGTTCCTCATTCCGCGTTCCCATCCGTTTCGCGTTCCCCTACGTTCCACGACTCTCTCGTCTTGACCACACACCTCCCGATCCGCTATCCTAACACCGGCATGACAAAGGGACGGCAATGACTGATAAGACAAATGTAATCTGGGAAAAGACTCTTCTAACCCTTAAGAAGGAGATTCCGGCCGCAAGCTTCGCTACTTGGTTCTCCAAGGTGAAACCTCTGAGCCTTGACGCTGGGGAGCTGGTCATCGAGGTGCCAGATCTCTTCATCAAGGGAGGGATAGAGCGACGCTACCGGGAATTGGTGGAAAACGCTGCCTTCAACGCCTGTGGCTACGAGGTACGCCTGTTGATCAAGGTCTCACCGGATCCAATGCCCGGTTCTCTCGATCCACCAACCCTCGCCTCACGCGAGGCCTCAGTGCTACAGCCATACGACTCACTCCCATTGAACCGAGACTACACATTCGACATGTTCGTCCGCGGGAATAACAATCATCTTGCCTACGCTGCATCCATGGCTGTTGCTGAAGCGCCGGGAAAGGCGTACAACCCCTTGTTCATCTACGGAGGCGTTGGCCTGGGGAAGACACATCTATTGCAGGCCATCGGTAACTTCATGATCGGCTCCGGGCTTCCAAAGGCCGTTGTCTACACGACATCGGAGCGCTTCGCCATCGAGCTGATCATGGCCATCCGCAACAACACAACCCCCGCCTTCCGGGAGAAGTATCGGCGCATTGACCTCTTGCTGATCGACGATGTGCAGTTCCTGGAGGGAAAGGAGGCTACGCAGGAAGAGCTGTTTCACACATTCAATGAGCTCTACGGAAGCGAGAAGCAGATCGTTCTATCCAGTGACCGCCCGCCTGAGCAACTCTCTGGCCTGCAAGACCGACTTGTATCGCGTTTCCGTTGGGGCCTAGTGGCCGATATCCAACCGCCCGACCTAGAGACACGCATCGCCATCCTGCGCAAGAAGGCAAGCAACCGAGGTATCCAGGTCGACGATGATATACTGGAGCTGATTGCCCGGCGCATCTCGTCAAATGTGCGTGCCCTAGAGGGGGCATTGATAAAAGCAATCGCCCACGCTGAGCTTGATGGAACAAAGCTGACACAGCAGAGCATTGAGGGAATGCTCCCCGAAGAGGGAAAGCGCGAGAAACTGACAATTGGGCACATCAAAGACGAGGTAGCCATGCTCTACCACCTGAAGCGCCACGATCTAGAGGGAGCCAGCCGCAAGAAGGAGATTTCACAGGCAAGGCACATGGCGATCTACCTCGCTCGCGATATGACAGAGAACTCATTCCCCGCAATCGGAAAGGAATTCGGCAATCGTGACCACACCACGATTATGCACTCGTACATGAAGATAAAGAGGCTTCTGAAGGAGACTCCACTCCTGCAGGCAGAGGTAAACGAGATAAAAGAGGGATTACGGGCCCGTTTCCAAGTAAACACGTAGCGCAAAGCTCGTATTTATGCCTATTATGACGAAACAATCACGCTTTCCAGCCTGTGGAAAACTCTGTTGATAAGTGGTTGAAAAGGGGTGCAAAACGATGCTTGCCTGTGGAAAAGATCGGTGCAATTTCGGGCTGCAGGTTCTCCACTCCGCTTGTGCACGGTTTTCCACCGTTATAAACACCTTATCCACAGGGTTTTCCACAGCGGCAAACACTATCTACAGCCAAAATCCACCGCTTTTCCACAAAGCGGACGTACGAATACAACTACTACTATCTTCTTTATCAAAGACCAGATGATGAACTGGGTAAAAGACATCCTCGGCCATTACAACCTCGATGATGAATTCTCAGATCAACAAATCCTTCTGCTCTGGGACGAAATTGTTGGACCAAGACTATCACATATGGCACGCGCCACCAGGTTCTCTCATGGGACACTCACAGTTGAGGTATCCTCGGCAGTCGTTTCACAGGAGCTTAGTCTTCTGAGACAGCGCTATATCGATCTACTAAATGAACGGATGGAAAGACCAATCCTGCAGAGGATTCGCTTCGTTCCCGGCCACTTTCCTCATTCTCGCAGCGTGCGGATACCCGATGTAGAAGATAACACTGTGGACGACGATCTGGCACTCTCTGACATCGACGATGCACAGCTGCGCACTTCCTTTGGCTCCCTCTACCGCACCCAGCGTAGGCGGGAGCGAGCAATGCTGAGAGCGGGAGCGCGGCGTTGTCCGCGCTGCGGTGTGGTTTTCTTCGGTGATACTGAGATTTGCCCGGGTTGTCAGTTCGACGAGATTGATGACAAGTAGCAAACAGGCTACAATGACCCATCATGCAAGCAGCCAAAAACACAACGATAATCGCCATTCGCTCGGACTCTGAGCGACGGGCCGTAATCGCCAGCGATGGACAGGCGACTATGGATACGATGGTCATTAAGAGCAAGACAAAGAAGGTCTATCGTCTGCAGGATGATAAAGTGCTCGTCGGTTTCGCTGGGGCGACAGCCGATTGTCTGACCATGCTTGAGCGTTTTGAAGGAAAGCTGAAGAAGCACAATGGACGATTGCGGCGTGCAGCCGTTGAGCTGACAAAAGAATGGCGCACCGATCGCGTCCTGCGCCAGTTGGAAGCGATGATCGTCACAGTGAGCGAAGAGGGGATACTGATGATCTCCGGAGCGGGCGACGTTCTTGAACCCGAGGAAGGCGTGATTGGCATCGGCTCGGGAGGGGCGTATGCGCTTGCCGCGGCGCGCGCTTACCTCTCTATCTCTGGAATTTCAGTAGTTGACATAGCACGCAGATCGCTTGAGATAGCTGGTTCGATTGATATCTACACCAATCAGGAGATTACTGTGCAAGAGGTTTCGTGGTGAGGAGCAAGAAATGACTGATCTCGTTGAAGTAAAAGAAATATCACCAGTTGGATTAACGCCGCAACAGATTGTCACGGAACTTGACAAGTACGTTGTTGGCCAGGCCGAGGCGAAGCGTTGCGTGGCGATTGCTTTACGCAACCGGATGCGCCGCCAGATGGTGCAAGACGAGATTCGTGATGAAATCAAACCGAAGAACATTCTCATGATCGGGCCCACTGGCGTTGGAAAGACAGAGATTTCGCGTCGTCTAGCGCGCCTCACTACGTGCCCGTTCTCCAAGGTTGAGGCCACGAAATTCACCGAGGTTGGATACGTAGGCCGCGACGTGGAGTCGATGGTGCGCGATCTGGTGGACATGGCGATCGACATGATGCGAGAAGAAGAGATCTTGCGTGTGGAGGACCGAGCGGAGGACGTTGTCACGGAACAGATCGTCGATGCCCTTCTGCCGATGACGACAGAGAGCGATCCCGAGCGGGTGGAGAGTGCGAAGAAGACGCGCGCTAAGCTGCGGGAGAAGCTGCTAGCGGGTGATCTCGAAGAGCGGATAATCGAGATCACGACAGAGGAACAGATCAATCCGCAGCTCGACGTTTTCTCGCAAGACGGGATGGATCAAATGGGGATCAATCTCGGGGATATGTTCTCTGGGATCATCCCACCGAACCGCAAGAAGCGAAAGATGCGGATTCGCGATGCTCGCCCGATTTTATTTGACCAAGCGTTGGACAGCCTGGTCAACATGGAAGACGTGCGCGATCGCGGGCTACAGCTTGCGGAGGAGACCGGGATCATCTTCCTCGACGAGATCGACAAGATCGCTGCCGGCGGGCGTCAAGAGACCGGGGGGCCGGGCGTATCGCGCCAGGGTGTACAGCGCGACCTCCTTCCCCTTCTCGAAGGGACGACTGTGCGCACCCGCTACGGGACGGTTTCCACGGAGAACATCCTGTTCATCGCTGCTGGGGCGTTCAATATGTCCAAGCCCTCAGACCTGATCCCAGAGCTACAGGGGCGGCTTCCGATCCGTGTTGAGCTCGATGCCCTAACCGCGGACGACTTTAAGCGCATCCTGCGCGAGCCGAAGGACGCCCTCGTGAAGCAGTACAAGGCCCTCCTTAGTGTAGAGAAGGTCGACCTACGCTTCGAGGAAGACGCGATCGACGAGATCGCGCACATCGCCTACGAGCTGAACCAAAACACGGAGAACATTGGTGCCCGCCGCTTGGCGACAGTGATGGAGAAGCTGATGGAGGACATTTCCTTCTCCGCTGATGAGCACCAGGGAGAGACGATCACCATCGATCGTGACTACGTCAACAAGCGCTTGGCGGGAATCGTCGACGATCCCGACCTGTCCCGCTACATACTGTAGCGATTGCGACAGAACTTGCCGTAAGGCCCGAAACGGTACATCGTTCTCAGCGTTCGCTAGGTAGCAGCGATATCGCTCGTGATAACCGATGCTGCTTGGAGGACACAGTGCCATCATTGTGTAAGGAGCATGAAATGGGCAGTAGAGCCCCTTATACACTTGGTCTCAAGATTGTGGTGTTTTGTTAGTGGCGAGGCCTTCTCTATGGTTGGTTCCGCAATCCCCTATGCCATATCTTCAATAGGATATACGAAGAAGAGATGCCCACTATAATTTAAGCTTTCTCTCTTATATCCATTTCTTATTCTTGAGGTTTTAGCGTTTCATGGACGTGTCGCTCGATCACGCTTGTGTCTTTGTCCATGTTGACGTACACCGCCATCCGGCCGTGCTACAACCATGAAGTGTCCACTGCGAGCTGGTCAGGCAATTGGGAATTCTTGGTGCAGATGAGAGCAAGGTGGTAGGTACAGTCGGGATGAATCCTCTACAAGGCTTCATTCCCCGCCCCTTGGGGCATGTCTTTTTGGGGAAGCCTCTTTATACACCGTTCGCCAGCGGCGGGGTAGTTCATTTGTGGACTTATCGATCTGAAAACGCGGACAGCGCTTGCTCTTCTCTGCATGAGCACCTTCAACTATCCACCCGAAACAGCGAGGAATCTCCGGTTCTTTTGACAAGCATGTCCCCGGAGTGTACGATGTGAATGAATATTTCCTCAGCGGGGGGATTATGGCTGCAAATATGGAAGAGAAACAAGATCTCATACGCCAAGCAGCGATTTGTGTCTTCTCGTAAAAGGGGACCTACAACGCTCGGGTCGAGGAGATCGCGCGTGAGGCACGGATGGCTGTGGCTACGATCTACAACTACTTCGCCAGCAAGGAGGAGATCCTTCTTTCTATCTTCAGGAGAGAATTCGAGCAGCGGATGCAGATCTTTCGCAATCCGCTTGGATGCAACTTCCCGGTGTTGGACAAAGTCAAGGAGATCTTGCAGGATCAGTTCTCTCAACTGAGTGAACAGGGCGATTTTCCAGCGTTCCTCATCGAGGAGAGGGTTAATCAGAACCGGGATTTCGCACTGAACAGCTTGGCTTGCACAAGGAGATGATCGCCCGCATCGAGGAACTCATCCAACGAGGGAATCCCCGCTGACGCACCGGCTGAACTTGCGGGCTTTATCTGAAACGGTCTGCATAAGGAGGGAAGGAATGAAACGAGTTAACAAGATTATCGTGTTGGCATTGCTTACGTTGTTGATGCTCGCAAGCGTCCAGGCCTTCGCGCAGCAGAGCCAGCCACAGATAAAGGCACGTCTGCTCCTGGTCGATGAGACGAAGACCTTCGCCTCGACGATGCGCGTGGGTGCGCTGGCGGGAGTTCTGAATAAGACTGGAATGGTCGATCTCTCGGTCAAGATGATCGATGTCGACTCAAGCTATGCCGACCCGCTGGCAGGGCTTGAGGTGAGCGAACAGCCGTACGATCTCGTGCTGATCATTCCCCGGGGGATCGACGATGGTTCAATCTCTCAGATCTGGCTGGTGAGTGAGTACTACGAAACCTCGACCCCACAATATGCCCTTCTGGCTGGGCTCTCCAGGATCGTTGATCAGGTCTTCCAGGGATTAGCTAGCGCCACGGATGTCTCAGAGGACCTGTGGCCGGCCTGGTACGCCGCCCTGTACCGAGAAGAGGGATGGCTGAGATGATGAGGCGATTCTTCGAGTTCATCGCCGACCACCCTTATGTGATCATCGCTGTAACAATTATTATCACAATCATTTTCGGTTCTTTTATCCCAGGTTTGCGCACTAACACCAATTTTAAGAACTACATGGACAAGAACGATCCAACGGTGCAAGCGATGGATCGCGCCGAAGCCCGCTACGGTTCACAGGACCTATTCATGATTGTGGTGGAGAACGACACGGGAATCTTCAACCGCGAAACGTTGACGAAGATATCTCAAATGCAAGCAGAGTTTGAACGGATTCCAGGCGTCGATGAGGTCACCGGACCGCTGAACGCGCAGGTGATCATCGGAACGGAGAAGGCGCTCAACGTTGGGCCCGCGGCGCCAAATGAAGAGGTTCCAGCGACAGCGGAAGCGATGACCGCCTACAAAGACCGGGTTATGGCAAGCAACACGGTACGTGACTACATCATCGCCTCCGACGGGAAAGCGGCCGTGATCTCGATCAAGCTAAAGCTCGATGCTGACGATGTGGCAGCGGCAAAACGGGTGGTGGAGATCGTCGATAGGTACAACACCGCGCCTGATAGCATCTACATCACAGGCCTCCCGTACATGAACCTCATGTTGACCGAATCGATGGGGAAGGATCTCAAGATCCTCCTTCCGCTTGTCATATTTGTGATCATAGCCGTTCTCTACTTCAGCTTTTGGAGCGTGCGGGGGGTGCTTCTGCCGCTCCTGGTTGTGAGCCTGTCAGCGGTGTGGACACTGGGGCTGATGGCGATATTCAATGTGCCAATCACCATTATCTCCTTCATCCTGCCTGTCATCTTGATGGCGATCGGGATCGCCTACTGCATCCACGTGTTGAACAAGTACTATGAGGAGATTGCTGCCGGGGCCGACAAACGCACGGCGATCATCGAGACCGGATTGCGCATGGTCTCTCCAGTATCGATGGCTGGGTTGACAACGGCGGCTGGGTTCCTATCGCTCTTGAATTCGTTTCTCGTTCCGCAGCGGGAGTTCGGTGTATTTGCCGCGCTTGGGGTTCTGGCGGCGATGCTTCTGTCTCTCGTACTCATTCCCGCACTCCTTGCCACATTGAGGATTCCGAAGAAGATCCGCAGTAACAGCAATGGAGCATTGACCCGCGTGTTCTCCGCGTTCGAACGGGCGATCATCAGTCATCGTTGGGTGGTAATCATTGCCTCCTCGGTCTTGTTCGTGGCCTTTCTTGCCTCGCTTCCCATGCTGAGGATCGAGACCTCAGAACGGGGGTACCTAGGAGCGGATAGCCCAGTGGTACAAGCGATTGCTGTGATGGATCGTCACTTTTCCGGTAGTGAGCAGGTGATGATCGACGTTGATACTGGCCGGCGTGCTGGCCTGAAAGATCCTGCTGTGTTGAGGCAAGTTGTGGCACTGCAGAGATTTCTCGAGAGCAAGGGAGTGAAGAAGACGATATCGATCGCCGACATGGTTGCTGAGATGAACCAGAAGTTTCACGCTGACGATCCGGCCTATTATGTGATTCCAGAGGATAATAAGCTCATATCGCAGCTTCTTCTCCTATTCACGTTCCAAGGAGGATCCCTGGGAAACATGGCTCTGGGCGACTTTTCGGCCGGGGAAATTACGGGCCTCTACCCAGCTGTTGGAAGCGAAGAGCAGGTGAAGCTGGCACACGAGGTGCAGGACTACATCGACACTCACTTCACCGGGACGACGCACGCAGAGATGGTGGGATCGACACAGGTCTCGGCGCGCATGTCCTCGCGCATCGCCATGAGCCAGATTACGAGCCTCGCTACCTCGATCGTCGCCTCCGGGCTGATCGTTGCTCTGCTCTTAGGCTCAGTGACCGCTGGTCTTATCAGCCTTATCCCGATTGCATTTACAGTTGTGATAAACTTTGGCGTGATGGCCTACTCAGGGACCCCACTTGATCTTGCCACGTTGATGGTCTCATCGATCGCAATCGGGATCGGGATCGACTACTCGATACACTTTATCTCGCGCTTTCAACGGGAGACACGGTCTGGAGAGAGCGTGGAGAGTGCCGTGCAAACGACGATGCAAACGAGCGGGCGCGGCATCGCTTACAACGCGCTTGCCTTGGCACTTGGGTTTGCAGTCCTTCTCTTTTCTTCATTCAAGGGGATGAGAAGCTTCGGGCTGCTGGTCGCGATGACGATGGTGATCAGTGCGCTCTCCGCGTTCACGATCATTCCGGCGGTCCTCGTCACATGGAAGCCGCGCTTCCTCACTAGGACCGCATGGGGAAAGACAGGCTCTTTATCATTCCGAGTGAGTAACTGGAGAACAAGGGTCAAACGCCAAGACCCGGACAGAAGGGCAGAAGTGCTTCACCACGAAGAGCACGAAGGAAGAGGAGGAGGACAAAGCACTTGATCTCGCTTGGTAGTTTTCTCAAGATCACACAGCAATCACATCATTGACAGGTCACGGATCTTTATCCTTTGGGTCCTTCGGTGCTCTTTATGGTAAATTCTTGGCATCAGTTCAGCGTGCACTGGAACTAGAGGTGACTGCCCACCCCTGTCTGCCTCCTGCCTGTCCTTCGGATGCAGACAGGTACAGGCAGACGCAGCGGGGTACAACAACGCGTGGGTGGACAAGGAGAGCTTCCTTGTGCTGAAGAGCGAGGGTTGCAACGAATCGAGGAACCTGGAACGGACGATGGATATCGTCTTGACGACGGCGTTCAAAGACCAGCGGCTGGCAAGATTCTAGCGACCGATGACGGGCACAACAGCTCAAACAAGGACCACGTTTCTTAAGTGGGGCTGTTTGCGACGCTCGGAAATTGACCGTGTGAGTGTTCACTCTTGCCCGTACGTGGTTACCCCAATAATGGAGATTCCTGCGAAGTAGCCGGCATTACATGGGGCGCAGAGCTGTCTTCTTGCCGTCGCCTCCTTGACAGACCAGTACTGTTTGCGCACAATATGAATGACGATTCATTCAGGAGGTAGAAGAATGACTAATGTAGAGCAAGAGCAGGAGCTGATCCGCCATGCGGCGATTCATCTCTTCTCGCATAAAGGATTCTATAAGACGAGCACAGAAGAGATCGAGCAGGAAGCCGGAGTATCAAAGGGAACGGTCTACAACTACTTTCACAACAAGAAGGAGATCCTCCTTTCCATCCTCAGGACGCCTTCACCGGCGGACGATGAGCTTAAGGCCCGGGGCGCTCTTGGCAAAGGCCACCTTGAGAAGGAATACCGACCAGCGTAATATGAATGAACGTTCACTCATAGAGGAGGCAGGGGAATGCCTAAAGTGGTCGGAAAGGAGAAACTGATCCGCCAGGCAGCGGTAGGTCTCTTCTCGCGTAAGGGGTTTTACAAGACGCGAGCAGAGGAGATCGCGCAGGAGGCCGGGGTGGCAGTGGGCACGATCTACAACTACTTCGCCAATAAGGAGGAGATCCTTCTCTCTATATTCCAAGCCGAGTTTGAAGAGCGGATAGACCTCTTCCGTGAGCTCTTGGCAAGCGACCTCTCCCTCCCTGAGATAATTCAACGCATCCTGGAGGCACACTTTGCCCTCCTCAAGCAGAAGGGAGGGCTTGCTCGGGTTCTGGTGCGCGAGCGGTTCAACCCAGGCCCCGGGTTCGAGGAACAGTCGATCGAGCTCTACCGGGAGATGACCGGACACCTTGAGAAAATCATCTCTATCGGGATAAAGCAGGGAGTGGTCCGCCCGTGTCACCCACGGATCGTGGCCAACGCCCTGGTCGGGGTGGTGGAATCGATCAGTGTCTGTGCGATGACCTCCCCGGAAGAGGAGATAGAAGGGCTGTTGCAGGAAGCACCGCATGAGCTTACGGAGCTAATATGGAACGGACTCAAGAAAGGAGAAGAAGATGATAACTAAGAAAGTGATAGTACTTGTTACGGTAGGAATATTACTGTTCGTAGGGATTGCCGGGGCGGGGCAGCAGGCCCCGGAACCGCAGGGGGAGAAGGTACGCCTCCTCATCGTCGATGAGACGAAGACCTTCTCCTCCACGATGCGGGTGGGCGTCCTCGCCGGGATCCTGAAGAAGAACCCTCTCTTCGCGGTGGACGTGAAGATGGTGGAGGTGGACTCAAGCTACGTCGATCCCCTTGCTGGGAGCGAACCGGAAGGGCAGACCTACGATATCATCCTGATCGTCCCGCGCGGGATCGACAATGGATCGGTTGGCCAAATCTGGATCGTCACCCGCGGGTTCAGTGAACTCTCCCCTCCGGTGACCGGAGCGATCAACGCGCTTGAAGGGATCATGGAAAAGATGTTCGCAGAAGTGGCGGTCCCGACCGATGTGAACGATGACCTTTTCCCTGGATTCTTATCGGCTCTCTACGTTAATGAAGGTTGGCTATGATGAAGAAGATTGTCACCTGGATCGTCGATCATCCGTGGGTGGTGATCGGGGCGGTGGTGCTGATCACGATCGGGGCCCTGGTCGCCATCCCACACATCAGCACGCAGACAAAGTTTGAGGACTACCTGTCGGAGGACGACCCGGCGGTGGCGGCGATGAACCGCGTCGAGGACCGCTACGGGAAGCAGACCTTCTTCATGGTGAGCGTCGTCGCCCCGGATACGATCTTCAAGACCGAGACGCTGGAGAAGATCGTGGCCATGCGGAAGGAATTCGAGGAGATTCCAGGGGTGAAAGACGCTAAGGGGCCGATCAACTCCCAGGTCATCGTTGGAACGGAGAACTCGCTCCTCGTCGGACCGGCCGCTCCGAACAAGGAAGTTCCAAAGACACCGGAAGCGATGGCCAAATACCGTGACAGGGTGATGAGTAGCAACTCGCTGCGGGGCTATATCGTCTCCGAAGATGGGAAGGCGGCGACGATCTCGATCGAACTGAAGACAGATGCGGACGAGAAAGCGATCGCCAGGAAGGTGATCGAGATCGTCGATCGCTACAAAGGCGGCCCGGAGAAGATCTACATCGCTGGGATGCCGTACATGAGCGTCGTCCTCTCAGACTCGATGAGCAAGGACCTGATGGTGATGCTCCCGATCGCCATCTTGGTGATCATCATCGTGCTCTACTTCAGCTTCCACAGCCTGCGCGGTGTCCTCCTCCCCCTTTCGGTCGTCCTGCTGAGCGCGGCATGGGCGATGGGGGCGATGGCCCTGGCTGATGTTCCAATGACGATCATGTCGTTCATAATGCCGATCATCCTGCTGGCGATTGGGATCGCCTATTGCATCCACGTGTTGAACAAGTACTACGAGGAGATCTCCCTCGGGAAATCAAAGCGGGAGGCGGTGATCGAGACTACCATGATGATGGCCTCTCCGGTGTCGATGGCCGGGCTGACCACCATCGCCGGGTTCCTCTCGCTCTTGAATTCGTTCCTCATCCCACAGCAGCAGTTCGGGCTGTTCACTGCGCTCGGGGTGCTGGTGGCGATGGTACTATCTCTCACCCTGATCCCGGCGTTGCTCTCCCTTATGCCGCTCCCCAAGCGGAAGATGAAGGGGAAGGAAGGATGGCTCGGTAAGGGGTTAGGGGCGTTTGAACACGTGGTCGCTCACTACCCGAAGGCCGTCGTCGCTCTGTCTGTGGTGATCATCATCGTCTTTGCGTTCGGCACCACCAAGGTCAGGGTGGAGACCCAGGAGACGGAGTTCCTCGGCAAGGACCACCCGATCGTGCAGTCCCTCGATGTGATGGACGACTACTTCTCGGGAAGCGGGCAGGTGATTGTCGAGTTCGACACCGGAACCCGCAACGGGCTTAAGGATCCGAAGCTCCTGCAGCGGATCGTGAAGTTTGAAGAGTGGCTGAAGACTGAGGCCGGGGTGAAGATCAACAAGACGATGTCGCTCGCCGATATGGTGTGCGAGATGAACCAGAAGTTCCACGCCGACGACCCAAGCTACTACAGGGTCCCCGACGATCCCAAACTGACGGCTCAGCTCTTGCTCCTGTTCACCTTCCAGGGAGGGGACCTGGGGAGTATGGCCCTCGGCGACTTCTCCGCCGGTGAGGTGACGGGTATGTACTCCTCAGCGGTCGGCAGCAACGAGATGGTTCAGCTATCGAAGGATGTGCAGGCCTATCTCGACGAGAACTTCCCCGACGTGCACGTGGAGATGGTCGGGGGGACCCGCCTGGCCGGGAGCATGATGTCGAAGATGGTCAAAAGTCAGATCTCGAGCCTCCTGACCGCGATGATCGCATCAGGGTTGATCGTCGCCCTCCTCATGCGCTCGCCGGTCGCTGGGCTGATCAGCATCATCCCTCTCGTTCTCACCATCCTCATCACATTCGGGATAATGGGGTTTACCGGCACCGCGCTCGACATGTCGACCCTGATGATCTCATCGATCGCGATCGGGATCGGGATCGACTACGCGATCCACTTCATCGAGCGCTTCCGCAAGGAGTACCGGAAGGACAGGGACGAGAGACGAGCCCTTGAGGCTACGGTTCAAACGACCGGCCGGGGGATCGCGTTCAACGCGATCGCGCTCACTCTGGGATTTGGGGTTCTTCTCTTCTCGTCGTTTAAGGGTACGTCCAATTTCGGGCTGATGATCGCGGCGACGATGGTGATAAGCGCCCTAGCGGCGTTCACCACGATACCGGCGATCCTTGTCTTATGGAAACCGAAGTTCCTTACGGCCAATGGCTGGAAGAGAAAGGAGGTGGTTACAACTAGAAAAGTCGCAGAGTCTGAACTGATAAACGTTGAACCTGCCGGGGCGGATGATCCCGATCCTGAGCAGAAAGAAGGGAACAATAACTCATAATAGGAGGGGTATGATGAAAAAGTCTAAGTTACTTGCGTTGGTAACAGTTGCTCTAGGGGTGGCCGTACTTGGAGGGGTCGTCTACGCCGCCGATCTCACCGGAGATCAGATCCTGGACAAGATGATCGATCACCAGGATGAAACGATGAGCGGCAGCCTGATCATGACGATGAAGCTCGAGAACGTCTACTCGGATGGGACGAGCGGAGAGAACGTGTTCTCCGCTATGGCTAAGCGCTCGACCGACCCGAGCGTGCCGGACAAGTCGCTAGTGTACTATAAGGAGCCGGAGGACGTCGCTGGCACGATCTTCCTCGCCATCACACCGGATGAGGGAGACTCCCGCATGTGGCTCTATCTACCTGCCCTGGGGAGCGCGAAGGAGCTCGTCAGTGAGGAGCAGGAGCAGAGCTTCGCCGGGAGCACCTTCTCCTACAAGGACATCGGGAGTGCGTCCAGCATGGAGGACGACTACGACGCTGAGCTGATCGGTGAAGAGGCCGTGACGGTCGATGGAAAGTCCTACGACTGCTACGTGCTCAAACTGAGCGCCAAGCCGGATGCAGATGTGGATTACCCGACACAGAAGCTCTGGGTCTCCAAAGACTTCTGGACGTCACTCAAGGGCGAGAGCTACAACGAAGACGGGAAGCTCGAAATAACGATGGAGGTCGTCAAGCTGGGAGAGTTTGAGGGAAACGTTATGGCTGACGAGATGTTCAGCAAGAACGTCATCGAAGGGAACTCGACTAGGATGATCTTCCTAGAGCGGAAGCGCCCCGATGGCGAATTCCCTGATTCCGTCTTCGATTCGGATAATCTGATGACATTCGACCCTGCCGCATACGGACTTTAGTGCGGTAGCCTGCAGCGGTGAGGCCCGTGGCAAGACGCAGCGGGCCTCATCTCCCCTTAGGGGGCGATTCACCGTCGGCGGAGCCCTTGCACGGGGGAGTAGGGGGCGATAGAGTCTTTGATATGACTAAGGTTTCAGTCGTTATACCAGCACGGAACGAGGAGAAACTCCTTCCTCGCTGTCTGTCTTCCCTACGCCAACAGACATTGCCTAATTTTGAGATAGTCGTCGTCGATTCAGCATCCACTGATAACACGCAGCAGGTGGCTGAATCGTTCGGGGCACGCGTGATACGCCTGGAAGAGCCGGGCGTAGGGCGCGCACGACAGGCGGGTTTCGACGCCGCAGAGGGAGACATTATCGTCTCCACGGATGCGGATGCCATCACTAAACCTGATTGGCTGCAGCGCATAGTTACTCCCTTTGTTGATCCTGGTGTCGTTGGAACTTTCGGCTCTATCGAACTCACCGGGCAACGGATTTGGACGCACCCTGCCTATGCTTTCTTCACCGGGTTCCAAGCGGTTAACCTCCGAGTGAGGCGGCCTCTCTTTTGCGGACCAAACTTTGCAGTAAGAAGAGATGCATTCCGCGATGTCGATGGCTTCAGGATTGATGGGAAATACCCACTAGAAGCAGAGGACGTGGAACTCGCCCAGAAGCTTAGGAAAACAGGAAAGATCGTCTTCCTTCCCCGCAACAAGGTCATCGTCTCTTCTCGACGCCTAGACAAGGGACAGGCATTGCGTTACACCGGCCATCACGCAGGTGTGTACTTCAAGTTATGCTGGTTTAGAAGCCCAGTGCGAGGGAAGGTTCCGTAGCGATCAAGGGATGACTTGACAATAGAACGAACGTTCGTTATTCTTTGACGCTATGGACGAAGAACTACGACTTGAAGATCGCATCATCAGGGCGGCCGAACGCCTCTTTGCCGAGGAGGGGTTTGCTGCAACCGGAATGAGAGCGATTGCCACTGTGTCCAAAGTGTCGATCGGTGCAATCTATCATCATTTTGCAAACAAAGAGGATATTCTAGAACAGATTGTGCGTGACGAAGTTATGCGTCGTAAGGACTTCCTGAAGGGGCTGCAGGAGCGTGAACTCTCGCTTCAGCAGCAGATCCAGGAGTTGGTGAACGTGCAGTTTGGCTTTCTCGAAGAACGAAACGAGGCAGCCCGTCTCTTCTTCCGTGAGAGGTTCGATCCCAGTCCATCACTGGGGACTCGCATTGGGGAACTTTACGAAGAAGTGGCTGGCTACATTGCCGAGATCATCGAGAAAGGGATCACAGCGGGAGAGATTCGCCCCTGTTCACCGCTGCTCACCGCCTATGAGATGCTGGGGATGATAGATGCCGTGAGCATGAGAGCACTGGAAAGCGATGAGACAGCAACGCGGTTTAGAGACGTGGGGGCTCAAGACCTCGTGAAGTCTCTGTGGCTATGGTTACAGCCCAATCCCAAAGGGGCGAGGGCCTATGCCCAGCTTAATCTTGCCCCTGAGCTTGGTGTGGCCTCACGAGAGAATTCTCAGTTAGGGGCAAAAGGGGAGTGATATCTGGCTTGACGAGAAAGGTTCTTGTCGATGTGCGCGGGTTTGGGTTGATTATCAAGGGCAGGATTGATCAGGTCATCTAGAGTGATCGCGAAAAGGACAGACTCTCCGAATGAGCGAAGTAGCGAGAGATCTGCTGGAGGGATTTGAGCAAACGCGCAAGAATGACCAACAATACAAAGGGAGGTACAACATGTTGGACTTGGTAAAGAAAGGCATCCTGACAGGGATTGGGCTAGCGTCCCTAACGAAGGACAAGGTTGAGGACTTGGCCGAGGAGATCATCGAGGAGGGTAAGCTCTCCGAGAAGGAAGGCAGGAAGCTGGTTGAGGATCTGTTGAAAGAGTCGGACGAGGCGAGGAAGAACCTCGAAGAAGAGGTGAAGAAGACGGTCGGAGATGCTCTGGAGAAGCTTGATAGGCCTTCTAAGAAGGATTTCGAAGACCTCGAAGCCCGTGTTAAGACACTGGAAGAGCAAATGAAGGATTTCGAAGACCTCGAAGCCCGTGTTAAGACACTGGAAGAGCAAATAGTAACTGAGGAGTAGAACAGACGAAGCTCAGCATCATAAGAGCACGGATGTGTTTGGAACCATGTATTCCGGGGATGGGCGATCACTCATCCCCGGTTTGCGTATTTGCAATCTCAGCCATAGAATGGATCAATCATGGCACATAAGAGAGCATCATTGAGCCGTACGTACCGTCATATGACCCGCTACCGAGAGATCATTCAGGTGTTGGTGAAGCACGGGTTTGGCGACCTCATCACGAGGAGCAACGTCGAACGTTACATCGATCGTGGCAGGAAGCTCCTTCCCGGGCGCAGTGATGCAGAGATCGCCTCCCTTTCTCGCTGGGAACGGGTCAGGATGGTACTGGAGGAGCTCGGTCCGACGTTCATCAAGTTCGGCCAGATCATGAGCAACAGGCCGGATCTACTACCACAGGAACTGATCGCCGAGCTGGCGAAGCTCCAGAGCGAGGTCCCTCCTTTTTCAGATGAGGAAGCGAAGAATCTGATCGAAGAGGAACTCGGCAGGCCCGTCTCCGAGATCTTCGCGGAATATTCACCCACCCCTATCGCTTCGGCTTCCATAGCGCAGGTTCACAGAGCTACCTTGCTACACGGGGAAGAAGTCGCCATCAAGGTACAACGCCCCGGGATTGAGCAGATCATCAAGACCGATCTGGAGATTATGTTCGACCTGGCCACGCTAATGGAGAAGCATATCCAGGAGATGGATATCCTGCACCCGGTCGCTGTTGTGAAGGAGTTCAAACGTTCGATCAAGCGAGAGATCGATTTCAACATTGAGGCGGCGGCGATAGAACGCTTCGGCAGGAACTTCCAGGACGATGATACCATCTACGTTCCCAAGGTGTACCGCGATTACAGCACGCGCAAGGTTCTGACGATGGAGTTCATTGATGGCGTAAAGGCCTCCAGCGCGGAGGTGCTCATCAACGCGGGGCTCGATCCGAAGCTGCTCGCCAGCCGCGGGGCGGACCTTGTTCTCAAACAGGTCTTCGAACACGGCTTCTTCCACGCCGACCCCCATCCAGGGAATATGGTGGCTCTACCGGAGAATGTCGTCTGCTTCCTCGACTTCGGAATGATGGGCAGTCTCTCGCTTGTGCATCGAGAGGCCTTGAGCAACATCCTCGTCGGGGTCGTCAACCAGGATGCGGCAGGGATCACCAAAACGGTCCTGAAGCTTGCGCGCAACCAGTATATCGAGGACGCCGAGCAACTGGAGTACGAGATATACGAACTGTTGGAGCAGTACTCCCACCGATCGCTCAAAAGCGTGAACATGGGTGTGCTGCTGAACCAGATGGTAAGCGTAGTCGTCAAGCACCGGCTGAGGATTCCGCCCAATTTCTACCTGCTCAGCAAGGCGCTCATCACAATTGAAGGGGTTGGGAGATTACTGGACCCGGACTTCGACATGGTGAAGCACACTGAGCCCTTCGCGAAGAAGCTCCTGAGGGAGCGGTTGAACCCGCTCAAGCTGACGAAGGACTTCTACCTGTCGGTGATCGATCTCAGTATCCTGCTGCGCGACCTCCCGGCGCAGACGCGGGAGATCCTAGCGCAGATAAAGGAAGGGAAGACGAGGATCGAGTTCGAGCACAAGGGGCTCGACCCGATGCTTAAGACACTTGACCAGATCAGCAACCGCATCTCGTTTTCCATCGTGCTGTCGTCATTGATCGTCGGCTCGGCGCTCATAATGCGTGCAGAGATCCCTCCCAAGGTCTACGGAGTCCCGATAATCGGTGCTCTAGGTTTCGTGGCCGCCGGCGTGATGGGGTTCTGGCTCCTCGTCTCGATCCTGCGTCACGGCAAGATGTAAAGTTTAGCGATAGCAGAAGGAAGGATCCGTGGGGATGAAGGATCAGCGTGTCATCGATCCGAAGCAAGAAGCAAACCGCATCTGTTCACTCATTGTTCGCGCGCTAGGAGAGCTTGGGAAGAAGGGTGTGGTGATCGGGCTCTCCGGAGGACTGGATTCGGCAGTGGTGGCTTATCTTTGCGTTCGTGCCCTCACTCAAAGTAGGGTCCATGGCCTCATTCTCCCGGAACGGGACTCCGATCCAAGATCGATGGGAGACGCACGCAGACTGGCTCAGGAACTCGGGATCGAGACGGAGGAAATCAACCTTACCCCGATCCTCTCCGCCCTCGGTGCATATCGGCCGATACCTCGTGTCTTCGCGCGATCGTGGCTGGTGCGAGCGATCTACAAACGCTTCAAGAAAAAGAAAGGGGTCTCTTATCTCATCCATTCTTTAGGGCCGCCGGCAGAACGGCCGGAGTTCTCCTTCGCCGCGTTCGCCCTCCCCAAGCTGCGGATGCGAATGATCATGCTCTATCAACGTGCTAGTCAACTGAACTACGCGGTGATCGGCACCACCAACCGTACCGAATGGGAAGTGGGCCACTACGATCGCTACGGCGACGGAGCGTGCGATATCGATCCCATCGTTCACCTGTACAAAACGCAGGTGAGATCCTTGGCGCGCTACCTCGGTGTTCCCCAAGGGATTATTGACAAGCCCCCTTCCCCCGATCTGATCCCTGGGATCACGGATGAGCTTGCACTCGGGATCTCCTATGAAGAACTCGATCCCATCCTCTTTCTCTTGGCTGATGGCGCTAGCGACGAGGCTGTGGTAAGGGCTCTTGGAACAAAGGAAGGGGCCGTAATCGAGGTGAGGGAAGCAGTGAAACGAGCACAGAAGGCGCGTGAGCTTCCCATCGGCCTAGAGGATGAGTTTGACAAGTAAGGCTTTTTGCTTTATCGTTATGAAAACGAACGTTCGTTCTATGAACAGACTTGTGAATGGGAATGGAGGGAGAAGAGATGGCAAAGCTAGTCCCTAGTTGGGTATCTACGAAGACAGAGGGCGCTGCGCTCACGCTGGTGCGAAACAACCTGATACGCAGCGGGGCTGTTCACTTGGCAGATCGGGCGATCTGGAAGTTCCTGAAGCGCACGGATAATCCGCCAGGGGTGAAACGGGATGAATGGCTGACCATGCGAGGATTGGTGTATTCCTTCGATCGATCTCTGAGGAATGGACACATGTCTAAGCGGGCCACCCGGCATGCAATTGAGTTTGCTCATAAACGCATACTGGCAAAGAACCCCAATGGGGAGGCATTCAAGGAGAGGTATGGCGACTCTCCCCCCGGCTTTCTCGTCATCAGCCCCTCACGAACCTGCAACTTGCACTGCAAGGGCTGTTACGACGGCACGGAAGAGGCTCCGAGTATCCTTTCATTCTCTACATTCGATCGCATCCTGAACGAGGCATCGGATCTATGGGGCATGTCTTTCGTGGTGATCTCCGGAGGGGAGCCGTTCATGTATAAGAGCGACGGCAAGAACCTCCTGGACATGGTGGAAGCACACCCCGATCTTTACTTCCTCGTTTACACGAACGGCACGCAGATCGACAGGGAGACCGCCGAGCGGATGGGAGAACTGGGGAACATCACTCCGGCGATCTCAGTTGAAGGAAAGGTGAAGACTACAGAGGATCGCCGTGGTGAGGGGGTCTTTGGCAAGGTAATGAATGCCTTCGAGAACCTTCGTGTTGCTGGTGTCCCGTTCGGTCTCTCCATGACCGCCACCCGCCATAACTGTGATGAACTCCTCTCAGACGAGGTGGTAAAGTTCTACTTCGAAGAGCAGGGAGCGATGTACGCGTGGATCTTCCAGTACATGCCGATCGGTAAAAACTACGACCTGTCTTTGATGATCACCCCGCAGCAGCGGCTGAACCTGCAACGAAGGATGTGGCACGTGATCGAGGAGAAAAAGGTCTTTCTGATGGACTTCTGGAACTCAGGAACAACGGTGCACGGGTGCCTCGCTGCGGGGCGTCAGGCAGGCTACTTCTACATCAACTGGAACGGGGATGTCACGCCGTGCGTCTTTGTCCCCTATGCGGGGGCGAACATCCATGAGATCTACAAGAATGGGGGGACGATCATGGACCTGATGGAGGTCGACTTCTTCAAGGAGATCCGCAACTGGCAGCATAGCTACGGGTATAAGACCAAGCCGGCTCAGACGAAGAACCTGATCATGCCCTGTGTGCATCGCGATCACATTGACGTTCTCTTTCCGTTGATCAAGGAGCATAAAGCGAAGCCGCTTAATCAAGAGGCCGCGCAAGCCCTGACTGACCCCAAATACTACGAGGGGCTACACAGCTACGATGAGGCCTGCGCGAAAGTGCTGGACCCTGTATGGGAGAAGGAGTACCTTAAAGTCAACGGACAGGGCACCCGGATTGAGCTCCCGGCGGAGGAGAGGCCCCTGCCCGAGACCTCTCATTAGAGGGAACGAATGGAGATTCTAAAGGCGATCGGCATGATCGCGCTCGGCTATCTATCGGGCTCGATCCTCACGTGCCAGCTCATCGGAAAGAAGGCAGGAGTAGATCTCTACCGGGTGGGGACGAGGAATCCCGGGGCGGCGAACCTTTACCGCAAAGGGGGGCGAATTTACGGGATCATCGGATTCATCCTGGACGCGGCGAAGGGCGTCATCCCCGTCTTTCTGGCGAATGGAGTCCTCAGGCTCTCCCCATGGGTAGCGGCTTTGGTGGGGATCGCGGCGATCGTCGGGCATGACTGGCCCCTCTACTTCGGATTCCGTGGGGGCAGGGGGCTTTCCACTTCCATCGGGGTCATGGCCTACCTCCTCTTCCTGCCGTTCTTGATCGCCCTGCTCGTCGGTACCTTCGTAGGCTTGATCGCGCGTGGGATCCCTGCGATCAGGGGCTACGCGATCCCGATCGGAGGTGCGGCGGGATTCCTTGTGATGCTCATTTTCTCCACTTACACCGGTGAGCCCGCACCGTTAACGTTCTACGTTTTCGCTGCCTCGACCGTCGGCCTCATTCGAAACCTCCCCCCGTTCCTCCGACTGGTGCGAGAATGGAGGGCAACGCATGCATCCCCAACGGTGTGAGCTCGCGGGAGTCGGCCTCTCTCGTAGATGTTTGACGTGAGAAGGAAGGTACGAGGATGAAAGAGACGATCTCAGTGGTGATCCCAGCACTCAATGAGGAAGGAGAGATCGAAGAATGTCTACAAAGCTTGACCGGCCAGAGCTTTCCGGACTTTGAGCTCATCGTAGTCGATAACGGTTCCACGGACTCCACGTGTGCCCTTGCGCGCGACTACGGTGCCCGGGTGATCGTAGAGCCTCGGCGGGGGGTGAGTCGTGCCCGCCAGGCCGGCTTCGAAGCCGCGCGTGGAGAGATCATCGCCTCCACCGATGCGGATACGGTGGTCCCATCGAACTGGGTGGAGCGGATACACCAGGCGTTTGCGCAGGATCCGGTCCTCTGGGCGGTATTCGGACCATTACATCTTAAGCGTCGATCTTCCCCTGATCCGCATATCAATCGTGTGATACCGTACCTCGAGAAAATAGAGACAACCTACCATCGCGGGACAGCCGTACTGGGCCTCCCACAGTTCTCTGGGGCGAACTTTGCGGTTAGGGGAGGGGCCTTCCTCCAGGTCGGTGGCTTTCGCTCTCCAAAGGATGGGCACTACTACCGGCGTTCGGAGGACATCCAGTTGGGGTTGAAGCTCCATCGGGAGGGGAATGTCCGTTTTCTGGAGGACCTGGCCGTGTGGACCTCTGCGCGGAAGCTCGATAAGGACCTGTGGAGGATCCCGATCTCGAATGTGCCCGACTACTTCTCCTTCTTCGTCCGGAATGGAGAGGTCTAACCGATGGGACCATCATTGGCGCAGAGGAAGCATTATGCAAGGATAGCCTGGGACAGGGTGTGCACCTGGGCAAGCCTCAGCGATGTCTATCTCAAGAGGATCCTGGGGAAAAGGCGGGGTGTGTTCCTCATCTCCACCCTTTTTGGGATCGCTTTGCTCGTCATCATGGTGTGGATCGCCCGGCCGATGGACGTACTTTACCGCATCAGTGCACTGGGAACCGCTGGAATCATTGCCTTTGTATCTACGTTCATTGTTGGGTTTTCCTTTGGTGTTGAGGGATGGAGGACGCTCCTTCGCTCTTATGGGGTGGAGCGTTCATTCCGGCAAACCTTCGCTGTGATGGCCGGGGCTTACGCCGTCACCTACCTCACACCGTCCTTCCACCTTGGCGGTGAGCCGGTGCGGGCATTCGCCGCTTCCGATGGGTTTACGCGGCACAGTCACGAGGTGGTCGCCACGATCCTCATTGAGAGGCTCGTTTACTTGATTATCATTGCGACCCTGCTCCTTGCGGGAGGGAGTATCGGTTTGGGCAGAAGCTCGATCCCTGTACTCATGCAACAAGGGATCCTTGCCGTTGCTGGAGCTGGCCTGATTGGAAGTGCCATCGTGATCGTGGGAATATCCCGTAAGGCAATGTGGGCGTCGCGAACAGTTGCCTTCATCCTGCGCCACCTTCCCCAGTGGGCATGGGTCAAGCATGTGCAGGATGGGTTGCAGGAGGTTGAAGGGGAGATCAATGAGGCTCTGGGCATCCATCGACGGGGCACGCTGAAGGCTGCGCTGCTCTTCACGCTTTCAGTGGGGATGAACCTGTTGGCCCCGCTCGTCTTCTACTCCTTTGCCTACGGGAGATTCCTTTCTATAGAGCAGCTGCTTCTCTTTTTCACTCTGAGCACGGGATCCTCCCTCTTCTCTTGGCTCACCCCAGGGGGAATAGGGATCATGGAGGGGGCTTACGCGGGCATATTCAGCATCATGGGGTTGCCGATCGACGGAGCGATTGCCTTCTCGCTCCTGCAAAAGTTATCATCATTATGCATTATTGCTGTTGGAATCGTTTATCTTAGTCAACATAGCATCAGTTGGCTTGGGAAAGTGCACATTAAGGAGGCTCAAGATGACGGAGAAATTGGATAGCGTAAAGATCGGACTGGCTCTTGCTTCGGGAGGGGCGCGTGGATCGGCCCATGCCGGTGTGCTTAAGGTCCTCGAAGCGGAGGGGATTTCCATCTCTGCTGCAACCGGTTCGAGCATTGGAGCGATGGTCGGTGGTATCTATGCAGCGGGTGTTCCAATTGAGCGGATTGAACAAGAATGGCTGAACACGAATCTCCCCAAGGTTATGCGTACCTTCCTCCCCACCTTTCCGCGTGCGGGTTTAAGTTCCGGAGGCGAGCTGCGCAAGTACCTGCACGAGCTTCTTGGCGATGTACAGGTTGATGAGCTTCAGATCCCATTTGCGGCAATGGGGTGCGACATCGACACAGGTGAATCAGTGACCCTCGATCACGGATCACTTGTCGATGCCATCCGTGCCTCCACCTCGATCCCGGGCATATTCCATCCTGTGCGCTGGGAAGAGCATCTGCTGGTGGACGGAGGATTGGTGGAACCGTTGCCGGTGCGAGTGTGCCGGGACTTCGGTGTGGACATCATCATCGGAGTTGATATTGTTCCTGCTCCCTATCCCACTACTGCCGATCGGCGCAGGCTATGGGACCGCTTGGGACAGGGCCTCAAGGAGAGAGCAACGACTCAAACATGGATTCCCGGCAGCTTAACTGAATTACTTGAGGATGTATTTAAGGAACCAACAGGAGAAGACAAACCATTACCTGGACTATACAGCATAATCAACCAATCAGTCGCCATCTTCCAGCAGGAGATCCTGCGTCTCAAACTCACCCTATGGCCGGCCGATTTGATCATTCATCCAGATCTTCCTCGCGGGCTTAACTACATGCAAGCGGCGGAAGGGATCCGTGCGGGAGAAGAGGCGATGGAGCGGGCACTTCCTGAGCTTCGTGCACTTATTGAGGAAAAGGCGACGGAAAAGGGAGCCGAGTAGAAGGCCTTCAACGTGCGAGTGGATCTTTGCATTGATCGTTTCCTGCCATTAGAATCTTGCCATGTGAGGTGTGTTGCAAATGCCAGAACAAGTGAAGCGTGAAATGAACAAGCATATGGAGCAAACGCTGGAAGTGCTGAAGTCCGCGCTTTCTAAGATACAGACCGGGCGCGCCAATCCGGCGATGATCGAGGACATAACGATCGACTACTACGGGGCCGTTACCCCATTGAAGCAGATGGCGACGATCGCCGCTCCGGATGCCAATCTCTTTGTCGTTCAACCGTACGATAAGACGCAGATCGGGGCAGTGGAGAAGGCGATCCTGGCCGCCGATCTTGGACTCAATCCGACAAACGATGGCAAGGTCGTTCGGATAAAGGTTCCAAAGCTCTCCGAGGAGAGACGCGCGGAGTTGACAAAGATCATCAAGGCCAAGGGAGAAGAGGCCAAGGTCGCCTTGCGCAATGTCCGCCGCGATGCTAACGATAAGCTTGAGAGGATGAAGGACGATGGCGACATCTCGGAGGACGATTATCATCGCTACCGCGACAAGACCGACGAGGCTGTACGCGATTACTCGAAGAAGATCGATGCTCTCATCGCTGAAAAGGACAAACAGTTACAGGTTATCTAGCCCTGGACCGCTGACATGAGTAAGAAAACAGAGGTCAGTTTCATCAGTCTGTTCCGACTGCCCAGCTTTCTCTTTGTCACTTCCGTGGCAGGGATCATTCTCGGTTCCATCGGACTTGGTACGGCGGCTATCGGCCTCCTCATTGGGGTGTTTCTTTACATTGCTAACCTGTTCTTCCTGTACGAGGGCGGCAAATCACTGGCCAGTGCGAAATCACCTCGTACTGGAAGGATGATCGCAGCGATGGCGAGCATTGGACGGATGTTGTTCCTCACGGTTGCCTTGGCTTTCGTGTCGCGAATCGGGGCCGTTATCTTTGCTGCCGCTTGTGGCGGTCTGTTGGCGGGTCAGATAAACTTACATCTCGTGCTTTTGATAGAAGGGAGGATGGCTAGAAAATGTTCGGTCCCCTAGGGCGAAAACTCATAGCGCACGTTTCGATCGGAGGTTTCCATATAAGCTTCGATCTCATCACGATCATTGTAAGCTGGATTGTGATCGCCCTGTTAGTGATCTTTGCCCTCGTACTCAGGCGAAGCCTGCGCCAAGGCGTAGAAGAGAAACCGAATCGCATTCAGGCCCTCCTTGACATCCTGATGGATTTTCTCAAGGGCCAACTGACATCGGGGTTCGCTTCGGAGAAGCTCGCGCATGAGCTCTTCCCGTTTGTCTCGACGGTATTTCTGTATGTCCTTTTGTGTAACTGGATATCACTGATCCCCTACTTTGACTCGCCGACGAAGGACCTCAACGTTACGCTGAGCATGTCGATTCTCGTGTTCTTAATGTCACAAGTGTTCGCCGTACGTGCCAAAGGAACGAGGAAATACCTGAAGGGCTTCTTCGAACCATATCCGTTCATGCTTCCTATCAACATCATGGGGGAGATCGCTAAGCCGATATCACACGGGTTTCGTCTGTTTGGAAACATGTTTGGCGGATCGATCTTGATCGGTCTTGTGTACATGTTTAACCTCACCCGCTGGGGATTCCCCGTTTTGCTCAACGCCTATTTTGGGATCTTTTCGGGATTTGTTCAAGCATTTGTTTTTGCTATCCTTACCGTTGCGTACATAAACGTGGCGGTTGAGAGCTAATTAAGGAGGGACTATGTTACAAGAAGCACAGAGTGTTGTAAGTCAGATTTCAGGAGCAGACATCGCTACCGCAGCGAAGTACCTGGCGGCTGGAATCTGTATGGGAATTGGGGCGATCGGATCGGCGATCGGAGAGGGGAACGTGGCAGCGCATGCCCTGGATGGGATGGCCCGCCAGCCAGAGATGTCGGGAAAACTGATGACGACAATGATCCTTGGGCAGGCGATCACTGAGACAACTGGCATTTACTCGCTTTTGATAGCAATTGTCTTGTTGTTCGTAATCTAGGGAGGCTAGAGTGCATCTCGAGTGGGGAAAAATCGTCAAGACACTTAACTTGACGTTCATCGCCAACATCGTAAACTTTGCGATCTTGCTCTACCTGCTGAAGCGCTTCCTGTACAAGCCGGCACTGGCCTACCTGGATCGCCGCCGCGAGTTGATCGCTTCGCGGATGGAGGCGGCGCGCCAGAGCGAGGAGTCCGCAGATCAGCTCGCTGTGCAGCGAGAACAGGAGCTTTCGGCGGCGCGTGAGCAGGCACGCCGTACCCTGGAGGACGCGCGCGCGCACGCCGAGGAGATAGTGAACGAATCCAAGGAGGCAGCGCGACAAGAGGGCGAGCGGATCGTAGCTGAGGCCCGGCGTCAGATTGAGCAGGAACGGGAGGAGATGATGGAGGACCTGCGCCGCTCCTACGCCGAGATCGCTGTGCTTGGTGCGTCGCGTGTGTTGAATCGCGAGGTGAAGCTATCCGATCACGAGCGGCTCCTTAACGAACTTCTCTCAGAGGTCGATGAAGAAGCGTTGAGGATGCAACAATGAGATCGCAGCAGATTGCGCGTCGCTACGCTGAAGCTCTGTACACCCTCGCGGTAGAGGAAGACTGCGTAGAGACGATCGACAACGACTATCACCGCGTCGTCGAGGAGATCATGGATGTCCCCGACTTCATGCGCTTTCTGACGCACCCGCTCGTTATGCACAGCGACAAGGTGGCCCTTCTGAGGAAGGCGTTCCCGAATATCGCCGAGTACCTGCACAACATGTTTTCGCTCCTTGTGCGCAACGGTCGCGAGGCCTACATCGACATGATCTACGATGAGTTTGAAAGACTGCGCGGGAGCGAAGAGGGGATCGTACAAGTGCGGGTGACGACAGCACAGGAGCTCACAGCGAAGGATCGAAAGCGGCTCTCTCTTCATCTGGCAAAGATGCTCAGAGGGCGGGTGAAGCTTGATGAGCAGATTGACAGCGGCCTCATCGGCGGTCTGCGGGTCGAGGTTGGCGGAAAGGTCATTGATGGCACGCTACGCGCGCGGCTCGATGAGTTGAAAACGGTGCTTACAGGGTAAAGGGGAAAACAAAAATGGCAGCACGCAAAGATGAGATTAGTGCTATCCTGAAGGAGCAGATCAAGGGGTTTCAGTACGACCTCGACATGAACGAGGTCGGCGTGGTCGTGGAAGTGGGCGATGGGATCGCGCGTGTCTTTGGGTTGCAGCGAGCGCTCGCCTCCGAGATCGTGGAGTTTCCGGGTGACGTCAGTGGCCTCGTCCTCAATCTAGAGGAAGAGAGCGTCGGCGTGGCCCTATTCGGAGAGAGCGAGCATGTGCAGGAAGGGGATGAAGTACGCCGCACGGGGCGTGTCCTGGAGACGATCGCTGGTGAGGGGCTTCTGGGACGGGTAGTCGACCCACTCGGGCGTCCGCTCGATGGGAAGGGTGAAATAACAGGGATCGAGCGCCGTAAGGCGGACATAAAGGCTCCGGGAGTCGTTGAGCGTCAGCCGGTCGATACCCCGCTGCAGACGGGACTGAAATCGATCGATGCCATGACCCCGATTGGCCGTGGACAGCGAGAGCTGATCATCGGTGATCGACGCACCGGGAAGACAGCGATCGCCATCGACACGATCATCAATCAGAAGGGAACGGGGATCGCGTGCGTCTACGTCGCCATCGGGCAAAAGACATCTACTGTGGCCCGCATCGTCGACACCCTGGAGCGCCAGGGGGCGATGGAGTACACGATTGTTGTCGTTGCTGATGCTAACTCTCCCGCTCCGATGCAGTACCTTGCTCCCTACGCCGGCTGCGCCATGGCTGAATACTTCACCTACAACGGCAAGGACGCGTTCATCGTCTACGACGACCTGTCCAAGCACGCAGTCGCCTACCGCGAGATGGCCCTCCTCCTGCGGCGTCCACCCGGCCGCGAGGCGTATCCGGGCGACATCTTCTACACCCACTCGCGCCTCCTCGAACGTGCGGTGCGTCTGTCCTCCGAGCATGGAGGAGGATCGCTGACCGCGTTCCCTCTGATCGAGACGAAGGCCGCCGACATCACCGCTTACATCCCGACGAACGTGATCTCCATCACGGACGGCCAGATATATCTGGAGAGTGAGCTGTTCAACCAGGGCTTCCGACCGGCGATAAACGTCGGGAAGTCGGTCTCCCGCGTCGGAGGAGCTGCTCAGACTAAGGCGATGAAGCAGATCGCCGGTGAATTGCGCTTGGAGCTATCGCAGTACCGCGAGCTGGCGGCGTTCGCCGAGTTCTCCTCCGATTTGGATGAGGAGTCCAAAGAACAGTTAGCGCGCGGTGATCGGCTGATGGAGATTCTCAAGCAGCGGCAATACGAGCCAATGGATGTCGAGGATCAGGTCTTTGCACTATACGTGGCGGTGAAGGACCATCTGTCGGACGTGGATGTCGCGAGCGTGCGTCAGTTCGAGGAGGAGTGGCTCAGGTTCCTGCACACGGAGCACGAGGAGATCGTCGAAGAGATGCGTGACCGGATGGAGTTCACAGATGAGATCACGGCTAGCCTGGAGAAGGCGGTCGGCGAGTTCAAGGAACGCTTCGGAGGATAAGTGGCAGAGAACGTCCGCGAGATCAAGACGCGCATCGGAAACATAGAAAACATTCGCCAGATCACCAAGGCGATGAACGCGATCGCCATGACGAAGGTGACGCGCATGAAGCGCCGCCTTGTTGCCGTACAACCATACATGGAAGGGCTGGAGGGAGTGCTCTCCTCGCTGGTCGGCCAGTATGCCGATCTCGCATCTGCTCATCCCCTGGTGGCAGCCAATGGGTCACAGGACGTGGGAATCTTGGTATTGAACTCAGATCGCGGCCTGTGTGGAAGGTTTAAGGGGGATTTGAACCATAGGGCAGAGAAGCTTGCTACCGAAGGCACAGGCGCGGCACGCTTCCTCCTCGGTGGAGAGAAGGCACGTGCCTATTTCTCCCGTCGGCGGGTGGAGACCTTGCGGACCTACGTCCATTTATACGAAGATCCGACACCAGTGATTGCGCGTAAGATCGCATCGGATCTGATCTCGCTGTACAAGGAAGGGGCGTACGGTAGGTTGGTTGTCGTCTACATGCACTTCATCTCTGACCTTGCACAGCGCCTGCGCGTGGAGCAGATACTGCCGATAACAGCGACGCCGAAGGCGGGAGACATGCTCCTTGAGCCAAACCCAGCGCGCATGCTTGACATCGTCTTACCCCTCTACCTGCAAGGGAAGGTATTCCAGGCGCTGCTGGACACAAAGACAAGCGAAGATGCGATTCGCCGTCAGGCGATGAGCAGTGCCACAGACAATGCGGATGATCTGCTGAAGAACCTCACCCGCTCATACAACAAGGCACGCCAGCAGTCGATCACGCGCGAGATATCAGACATCATCGGTGGAGCGGAGGCGCTGAGGAATTGAGAGATCGGGAGATTGAATGATTGAGAGATTGAATGAACGGGGGATATCTGATGGCAGATGAGAGAGCAGTAGGGAAGGTTACGGAGATCAAGGGGCCGGTTATCGACGCGCGCTTTGAGAAAGGGAAGCTTCCACGAGTCAACGATGCGTTGCGCATAGTGCGAGAGGGCGAAAAGGACCTTATCCTCGAGGTGGCACAGCACCTGGGAGACGATGTTGTGCGCGCGATTGCGATGGATTCGACCGATGGGCTGGCGCGGGGAACGGAGGTAGAAAGCACCGGCGGGCCGATCACGGTTCCCGTCGGACCGGAGACGCTGGGACGGATGCTCAATATCACCGGTGACGCGATCGACGAGCTTCCAGCGCCAGAGACGAAAAGACACTACTCTATTCATCGTAATCCCCCCTCCCTGCTCGATCAGGAGACGGAGAGTGAGATCTTCGAAACAGGGATCAAGGTTGTCGACCTCGTCGCTCCGTTTCCAAAAGGGGGAAAGATCGGCCTGTTCGGCGGTGCTGGGGTGGGAAAGACGGTTCTAATCATGGAACTCATTCGTTCGATCGCCTACGAGCACTCCGGCTATTCCGTCTTCGCTGGAGTTGGGGAGCGCACGCGTGAGGGGAACGAGCTGTACCTAGATATGAAGGAGGCCGGTGTACTGAAGAACACCGCCCTTGTCTATGGGCAGATGAATGAACCTCCCGGTGCACGCTTCCGCGTCGCCCTCACTGGAGTGACCCTGGCCGAGTACTTCCGCGACGAAGAGAGGAAGGACATCCTGTTGTTTATCGACAACATATTCCGTTTCGCGCAAGCGGGGAGCGAGGTCTCAGCACTCCTCGGGCGAATGCCCTCTGAGGTCGGATACCAGCCCACGCTGGCCACGGAGATGGGCGAGCTGCAAGAGCGGATCACCTCGACGAAGAAAGGATCGATCACCTCGGTTCAGGCGATCTACGTCCCGGCGGACGACCTCACCGACCCCGCACCGGCGACGGTCTTCTCCCACCTCGACGCAGCAATCACGCTCGACCGGAAGATCGTTGAGAAGGGGATCTACCCCGCCGTCGATCCGCTTCAATCGAACTCGACGATGCTCGATCCGCATGTCATCTCGCACGAGCACTACCGCGTCGCGCAGAAGACGCTGCAAGTGCTGCAGCGCTACGAGGACCTGCGCGACATCATCGCCATCATGGGGATGGATGAGCTCTCCGAGGAGGACAAGCTCTCTGTGCGTCGAGCGCGCAAGGTGCAACGGTTCATGAGCCAGCCGTTCTATGTTGCCGAGCACTTTACCAATCGGCCGGGAGCGTACGTCAAACTGGAAGACACGATAAAGGGATTCGCCATGATCGTCGATGGAAAACTGGACGATGTGCCGGAGCAGGCGTTCTACATGACCGGATCGATCGACGACGTCCTCGGACATGCCAAAGAGGCCAAGGGAGAGCGGGAGGAAGAGCCGGTCGAGGAACCAGCTGAATAAACATCACGAATTACACGAATCATGCGAATGTTACGAATCAAATAGCTAGAGGGCTAAGATGTCTTTGGCTATCTCAAGTATCTAGTATCATGTTTCATTCGTGTAATTTGTCATATTCGCGCCATTCGTGATATTCTAGAGGCATGAGACCACTACGATCGATAACCAAGAGGCTGAAGAGGCGCATGTTTCGCTATACTCCGGCGGGGTTTCCTGACCCCAATGCGTGTGGTGCGTTCTACGATGCCCGTGTTGGCCTCCTCAAAGGAGACGACATGATGGTCCTCGAGTACTCAGGTATAGAGGCGCAACAGCGGTTATTTACGCGAGCAACGACTCTTCTAGCACCGCACGGCCAGATCCTTGACCTCGGCTGTGGCCTGGGGCATCTCATCACTTACCTCGACGAGAAGCAGCTTCCATACACAAAGTATCACGGTATAGACGTCAGCTCACGCATGATTGATGAGGCCAGCAAGCGGCATTTGGGCAGGGGTGAGGTGTCATTCGAGCGGCGCGACTTGCTGGAAGACCCACTTCTCCCCACCAGCTTTGACACAGGCTACATCCTAAGCGTCCTCGGCTATCCGATCGGAGATGATCCGATGAAGTCGATGATGGCAATCATCGAAAACGCGTTTGCCGCTTGCCGTACGGGGATCGTCTTCTCACACCTAGTGAGCGGGCGCAAGGAGGGCCTAAAGTTTACGACCGTCCCACAAGAGCTGGCTGCCCGCTGCGAGACGGAACTTGGAGCCAGAGTAGAAATCGACGATGATGGAGAGGACTTCACCTACCTCATTGCCCTTAGGCATTGA
>CAYQFN010000004.1:0-29173 GCA_964416685.1 uncultured Thermotogae bacterium
CCGCGCCCGTTCACGGAGACACCGCTGTCGGAGTGACGTTTGCGTGAATCAGGGCAGACATTCGATCATTGGTCTCTTGAGCCTTTGGGTAGGTAACAGTTGAGCTTGCCTGGGGCTTTATCCTGGATCCGTGAAGCAGCGAGTGGTGTTAATTGCGTTTCTGCTGACAGGATGCTACTCTGCGAGGTGTGAACGACCATCTGGAACGTTCACCCGGGAGGTGCAGGGAAGATGCGCTTTGAGATCGTACAGGGGAATGAACAACTCTTCAGCCATTCAGGACTTAGCCGAAGTAAGCTCTGATGCGTTCTCGCAATCCTCACCGGGGCTGACAATACGTTCAGCAACCTCGGAGACGCGCTCCGACGCTCGCAAGCAGGTCGTCATCACAGTTTCATGTTTGGTAGTCAGTGTCAGTGGCAACAAAAAACCCCGCGATTAGCGGGGTTTGTGCCGCGTGGTTCTACGTTAGTTTCTAGACAAACATCAAACGCGCAAGTTCGGCTCCGTCACCACGACGCGGCCCAAGCTTCACCACACGCGTGTATCCACCGTTACGATCCTTGTACTTCTCGCCAATCTCAGTGAAGAGCTTGTCCACCGCCTGTTTGTCCTGCAATCGCGAGAACACAGTTCTGCGCGCGTGCAAGTCGCCCCGTCGCGCCAGGGTGATTAGCCTCTCGGTGTAGCGCTGCCCAGCCTTTGCTCGATTGAGCGTCGTGTCAACCTTGCCGTGCATGATAAGACCGGTGGCAATATTCGCCAGCACACGCTTTCGATGCTGGTGCATCATCCCCATCTTGTCTTTATCGCACCTGTGTCTCATCTTAGATCTCCTCTTCGTTCTTGAGCGAATACCCAAGCTCTTTTAATCGATCTTCCACCTTGCTCAAGGTCTTTCCTCCAAAGCCATGAATGTCAAGAAGCTCTTCCCGCGGTCGCTCGAGCAGCTCAGCCAGGGTAGTAATCTCCGCCTCTTGCAGCAGATTACACGCGCGCTGATCTATCTCCAGATCGCTCAGCAGGATTCCCAGCGCACTCTCTTCTTCCTCTTCGCTCTTCTCTGGAGCAAGTCCGTACGGATGCTCAGCGAACTCCTGGAATAGCTCCAGGTGACGCCGCAGGATCAGTGACGCCTCGGATAGTGCCTCTTCTGGCTTGATACCACCGTCTGTGGTCAACTCGAGGGTCAGCCTCTCATATCCCGTCTTTCCCCCTACACGCGTGTCCTCGACAGTGAAGTTCACCCGGCTGACCGGTGAGAAGTCAGCATCAATTGGGATGACGGCCAAAGGAGAATCATCGAGCCGATTCATCTCAGCAGGGCGATACCCATAACCGGTCTCTACCTCAAGCTCCATCTCCAGTTCCCCCCTATCATTCAGACTGGCAATATGTAACTCGGGATTGATCACCTTAACACCAGAAGGAACCTCAATATCCGCCGCCGTTACCTCGCATGGGCCATGCTTTTCTAGCGTTAGACGCTTCAGGTCATCGCCGACAAGTCGCAGAGCTAGCCCTTTGAGATTAAGGATGATCTCCAAAATGTCTTCCTTAACCCCGTCGATTACGTCGTATTCATGGTGCTTACCCGCGACGTTCACACGAACAACGGCCGCTCCGGGGATCGAAGAGAGAAGCGTCCGACGCATGCTGTTCCCAAGAGTCGCTCCGAATCCGCGCTCAAGGGGCTCAATGACTACTTTCCCGTAGTCATCGCGCAGCTCTTCAATCTTTATCTCTTGAGGGAAGACTAACTCATTCATGTCCATCTCCTAACGGGAGTAGAACTCAACTATCAAGTTCGCTGCGATCGTGTACCCTGTCTCCTCTAGATTCGGAGGAGCGATCGTCTGAAACTTCATCGCATCGACGTTCCTCTCCAACCAGCTCGGAGCCTCGCGCTTCTTGTTTGACTCCAGGATCGCCTTCACGCGCGGGCGCCGTCCTTCCTTCACAGCAACCGTGTCCCCTTCACGCAACAATACCGATGGGACATTCGTCGCCCGTCCGTTCAACTCGAAGTGGCCATGCGTGATCATCTGTCGCGCTTGATCCCTCGATGAGGCAAATCCCGCACGGTAGACGACGTTGTCAAAGCGACGCTCAAGTATGGTAAGAAGAGCCTCGCCGGTCACTCCTTTCTGGCGCTTCGCCCAGGCAACATAACTGCGAAACTGGTTCTCGCGTATGCCATAGATCCGACGCGTCTTCTGCTTCTCACGCAAATGTAGCTGGTACTGACTCCGCCGTGGGCGGTGCTTCTTCGCGCGTTCTCCCGGCGGTGAGCTGCGACGGGACATAGGACAACTCTGCGTGTAGCAGCGCTCCCCCTTCAGGAACAGCTTCTCGCCCTCTCGACGACATTTCTTACACTTTGGCCCGGTATCTCTTCCCATTATCGTCTCCCTTTGATGCTGCTGTGAGAAACCGGCGTAACGTTCTTTACCTCTTCCACCCGGATGCCCGATCCCTTGATCGTCTGCACCACGGACTGCCGCCCAGACCCTGTTCCCTTGACAGCAATGCTAACCGAACGGATTCCGTAGTCCTTCATCTCGCGCACGAGAGATTCAGCTGCCACCTGCGCGGCAAATGGCGTCCCTTTTCGCGATCCCTTGTATCCTACCATCCCTGGGCTCTTCCAGGTAATAGGGTTCTCACTCATGTCGCATACAGTAATAATCGTGTTGTTGTACGTCGCATGGATGTGGACAATCGCCCGGTCAAGTTTTATATTCTTCGCCATCCCTACCTCTTCTTTCCTGCCTTGGCCGGCCGCGGACCCTTCCAGGTGCGGGCGTTAGATTTCGTACGCTGTCCTCGCACCGGAAGGCGCCTCTTGTGGCGAATCCCACGATACGCGTTAATGTCCTTCAGCCGCTGGATACTGGAAAAGACCCGCCTGCGCAGATCCCCCTCCACAACGAACTCTTCCACCTCACGCCTCAAGGCAGCGACCTCTTGTTCGGTGAGTTCCTTCACGCGCACATCCGGGGATATCCCCGTCTTCTCGATGATCTCTGCTGCACGTGCTCGCCCAATCCCGAAGATATACGTCAGCCCAATCTCTATTCTCTTGTCATTGGGCAGGTTAACCCCGGCAATTCGCGCCATAGTTCACTCCCCCTAGCCTTGTCGTTGCTTGTGCTTGGGATTCTTGCAGATGATCATCACACGACCATTGCGTCTAATAACCTTGCACTTTGCACACATCTTCTTTACTGAGCTTCGAACTTTCATTTTATCAAGCGCTATGGCTAACTCTCCCTGTACACAATTCTTCCCTTGGTCAGGTCATACGGCGAGAATTCCACTATCACACGATCTCCGGTCAATATGCGGATATAGTGCTTGCGAATCTTACCAGAAATGTGACACAGAACCACGTGCCCATTCGTCAATTGCACCCGGAACATCGAGCTGGGAAGACTCTCTACAACTTCTCCCCGTTGACGAATTACATCCTTGCTCTGTCCGATCGTCGAAGCCGCTGTCCTTCTCTGGTCACGTCTACCTGCCTTCGCCTTAGCCACTACGCCTCCTCCTCACCTCCTAAGGTCAAAATCTCCAACCCTGTATCTGTTAGGGCAACTGTATGCTCAAAGTGTGCCGCCAACCCGCCGCTCGCGGTGACAACCGTCCAAGCGTTATCAAGAACCCTGGTCGGTTCAGGATCTACTTTCACCATCGGCTCGATGGCAAACACCATCCCCGCCCGCAGCCGTGGGCCACGACCTGGCCGGCCATAGTTTGGGATTTGGGGATCCTCATGAAGCTCCCTTCCTATCCCGTGTCCGACATATTCAGTCACAACATACAGCCCCTCGTTCTCCACAAAGGCACCGATGGCATGCGAGATGTCTGACAAACGATTACCAATTCTAACCTGTTCTAGCCCTTCCCACAAGCTCTTCTTGGTCACCTGAAGCAGGCGTTGCGCCTGCTCGCTGATCTCTCCCACAGCAACGGTCGTCGCCATATCACTGTAGAATCCGTCTTTCACAAGACCAATATCGATCGAGAGGATGTCCCCTTCGTTAAGGATCCGCTCTTTCGACGGAATCCCATGCACGACCTCTTCATTGATCGATGCGCATATCGTCGCGGGGAATCCATTGTATCCTTTGAACGCAGGGATCGCTCCCTCTTTCCTTATCAGTGTCTCTGCCAGCCGATCGAGGTATTTTGTATCCACTCCCGCAGTAACGCGTCCACACACCTTATGCAAACAGGAGGCGAGCAGCATCCCATTCTCACGCATCTTAGCAATCTGTGCGGGTGTCTTTAGAGTAATCATCAACTACCGAGCATTGCTAGTATCTGCTCAGATACCTTCTTCGTGGGCTGTGAGCCGTCGACGTCCTTCAATAGGCCACGTTTCCTGTAGAAATCGATTAAGGGAGCTGTCGCATCCATGTATACGTCGTATCGGTTCTCGATCACTTCGCGCTTGTCATCGTCCCGCTGGAAGAGCTCTCCTCCACAGGCATCGCACACCCCATCCACCGCCGGTGGATTGTAGAGCAGGTTGTAGATCTTTCCGCAGTGGCGACAGACGCGCCTCGACGTTAGACGTCTTATCACTTCCTCCCGGGAGAGCGCGATGTTGATTGCCACATCGATCCTTGCAATCTTCTCCAACGCTTCGGCCTGGGGAACAGTACGCGGGAAGCCATCGAGGATAAACCCGGCACTCTCGTCGAGCCGCCCTTTGATCATGTCGATGATCAACTGATCCGGAACCAGGTCTCCCCGGTCCATGTACGCCTGCGCCTTCTTGCCGAGATCAGTGCCGCGCGCCACTTCATCGCGCAGGATATCACCCGTGGACAGATGCGCCAATCCGTTCTGGGCAGCAAGAAGCTTTGCCTGCGTGCCCTTGCCAGCTCCCGGAGGACCGAGGAGAATCATTCGCTTCAACATATCTATCACTTCCTCCGTCCGAGCAATCCGCCCGATTTTGTCAAGCTCTCATAGTGCCGCATCACCAAGTGAGCCTCGATCTGCATAATCGTGTCCAGAGCAACACCGACTACGATCAACAACGAAGTTCCACCGATGAGATACATCCCGCGAATCCCGCTCACCCAAGCAAATAGATATGGCAGCACCGCGATCGCCGCAAGAAACACAGCACCAACAAGCAAGATTCTGTTAACAACTCCTGATATGTAGTCAGCCGTCGGCTTCCCTGGTCGCACCCCGGGGATGAATCCTCCAGAATCCCGTATATTCTTCGCCACATCCTTCGGATCAAAAACGATCGAACTGTAGAAGTACGTGAAGAAGAAGATCAGGATCACATAGGCGATAATATAGGGCAGGCTTCCATTTGTCACGTATGGGGTGAGGAACGCAAGGGACGGGATGAATTGGGTCAAGGTTAACGGAATTGTCAACAGTGCGGAGGCGAAGATGATGGGGATTACCCCTCCCTGATTGACGCGAATCGGCAAGTGCGACACGTGCCCACCGTAGACCCGCCGCCCCGATGTCCGCTTCGCGTACTGAATCACTATCTTCCGCTGCCCCTGCTGGATCATCGTAACGCCACCAATGACGATGACAAACAACACAATTAACGCTATCCCCCAGAACGGGCTGACCGATCCAGTGGTAATATCGTTGTACGTGGTGGCAAGCTGAGACGGGAATCGCGCCAGAATACCGATCATGATTATCATACTGATACCATTACCGATGCCATTCTCGGTCATCCGTTCACCGAGCCACATTAAGTAGATCGTACCAGCAGTCAGGGTGACTACAGACTCCACATAGAACCATATTCCACCGCTGCTTAGATTTGCGTTGACGATCACCATGCTCATCACTGTTCCCTGTACAATCGCCAAGATCAGGGTGGCCCAGCGCGTATACATAGTGATCTTACGCTGTCCCTCGCGTCCCTGTTGCTGCATCTCCTTAAGCTTCGGCACGACAGCAGTCAGCAGGCTGAAAATGATCGAGGAGTTTATGTACGGCATTACACCGAGAGCAAAGAGGGAAAACCGCTGCATAGCTCCTCCGGTGAACATATTCAAGTAGTCGAATATTCCGCCCCCCTGGCTGGCAAAGAAGTTCTTCAGCGCTTCGGGATCGACTCCCGGGACAGGGATATGCGTACCAAGCCGGAAGATGATGATCGCTCCCAAGGTAAACAGGATACGCTTGCGCAGCTCGGGTACACGGAACAGGTGACTGAGCTTCTCCCACATCCCTACACCACCTCTGCCTTTCCGCCCGCATCCTCGATCTTGCGCCGCGCCTCTTCAGTGAACTTGTGTGCGCGCACGGTGAGGGCCTTGTCTAGCTCACCTCTGCCCAAGATCTTCAGCTTCTTTGGGCGTCCTTTGATGATGCGTTTTTCGAGCAACGCTTCCATCGTTACTTGATCGCCCGCATCGAATCGCTCTGCCAACGTATCTACATTTACGCAGGCGTACTGCAATCGCGCGTAGTTACGGAAGCCGCGTTTGGGAAACCGCATCCAGATAGGAGTCTGACCACCTTCAAACCCAGGTCGAGTTCCTCCACCACTGCGGGAGTTCTGGCCAGCGTTTCCGCTGCCGCTCTCATGCCCGCCCCGCCCGGATCCATAGCCCCGGCCAATGCGCTTCTTTGAATGCACGCTTCCTTTTGTGGGGCGCAGTTCATTAAGCTTCATCCTTGCTCTCCTCTCGCACTTGTGCCACGCGCCCACGCAACCTCTCTACCTCTTCACGACTGCGCAGCTGGCTCAAGCCTTGAATGGCTGCTTTTGACAATGTCAGGGGATTTGTCGTCCCAATCGACTTGGTCAGCACATCTCTAATCCCCGCTAATCGACAGATCGCGCCGACTGTCACGCCAGCAATGATGCCCGTCCCAGGATGGGCCGGCTTCAACAACACATTACCCGCCTTGAATTTACCGATCACTTCGTGAGGCAGCGTCCCGCCACTCATGTTGACGGTGATCATATTCTTCTTAGCATCGCGGATCGCTTGCTGAATAGCAAGCGGAATCTCGGTCGTGTTACCGAGGCCTACGCCAACGTGACCCTTGCGATCACCGACCACAAGCGTGACGCGAAACTTCAGGTTTCGGCCACCCTTGGTCACCTTGCTGACCCGCCTGATGTCGATAATCTCATTTTCAAACTCGTCGACTGGGCGACGACGCGGACGTGTGGCGATCAAAACCTCAGCCCTCCCTTCCGGCATGTCTCAGCCAGAGTAGCTACTACACCGTGATACGGGTGTCCACCCCGGTCGAATACGACCGCCTCGATCTTCTTTTCCATCGCGCGCTGCGCCAAGAGCTGTCCCACCAATTCGGCGGCGGCTTTGTTGCTTCCGCTCACCTTGTCGCGCAGGTCTTTGTCCAAGGTCGATGCGGATACCAGAGTACATCCCGCGTCGTCATCGATCACTTGTACGTAGATGTGGCGAATGCTCTTGCTGACACACAACCGTGGCCGCGCCTGCGTCCCGTGCACCTTCTTTCGGAGGCGCAGGTGACGTTTTGTGCGCTCTGCCTTCCTATCAAACGCTGCCATCTTATTTCACTCTCCCTACCCAGTACCGGCTCCGCCAAGCTTGCCCGCCTTGTGCAGTACCATTTCATCCTTGTAACGAATCCCTTTGCCGCTGTATACGTTCGGTTTGCGCAACATGCGGATCTTCGCTGCAACCTGCCCCACCTGCTGCTTATCGATCCCTCGAATAATGATCTCGTTGGGACTGGGAAGCTCAGCCTCGATCCCTTCCGGCAGCTCAAACTCCATCGGGTTAGAATAACCAAGATCGAGAATAATGGTCTTCCCTTGTAGACGCGCCCTGTAACCAAGCCCCTTTACCAACAGTGACTTCTCCCACTTCTGCGTCACTCCATGAACCATGTTGGCCAGCAGACTGCGGTACAGACCCTGGAAGGCACGGTAATCCTTTCCCTCCTGCTTTCGGGTTACGGTCGCTACAGCGCCCTCGACACCAATACTCACGAAGTCGGGTCGAAACTCCTGCGCCAACTGGCCATGCTTTCCCGAGACAGTGATCGTCGCCTTGGAGACGTTGACCTTCACCCCATCGGGGATAGCGACCGGAACTTTCCCTACCTTAGACATGACATACCACCTTAAAATACTTCACAGAGAACCTCGCCACCGGTCCCTCGGTCCTTCGCCTCACGCCCGGAGAGGACACCCTGCGAGGTAGAGATGATGCACACGCCCATCCCTCCCAGCGGCTGGGGAATCGAATCCTTCGATACATACACCCGCCGGCTGGGCTTGCTCACCAGTCTGATCGTCGTGATCGCCCGCTTGGCGCGGCTGCGTTCACCCTGATACTTCAGCTTGAGCACAAGCTCCGGCTGTGGGTCGTGCTCAACCACTTCGTAGCTCTTAATGTACCCCTCCGACTGAAGGATACGCGCAATGTCCTCCTTCATCTTCGAGTGCGGCATTGACACCTCAGGATGAAAGACCGCATTTGCATTCCGTATCCTGGTCAGCATGTCGGCAATAGGATGTGCAATCATTGTCATCTTTCTACACCTACCAACTTGATTTCTTTATCCCGGGGATCTCCCCGGTGTGAGCAAGCTTGCGAAAGCAAAGCCGGCATATCCCGAAGTCGCGGATGTAGCCGTGCGGACGCCCGCATATGCTGCACCTATTGTAGGCCCTCGTGGAGTACTTCGGCTCTTTCTTGCTCTTCAGTATTAGTGCCTTCTTTGCCATAATCCCCCTAGTCCTTGAACGGGAACCCAAGCCCCTTCAACAGGGCGTACCCTTCCTTATCGTTCCGCGCTGTGGTGACTATCGTGATATCCATTCCCTGCGTGGAGACCATCTCCTTGTAGGAGATCTCCGGAAAGATCAGCTGTTCCTTCAACCCCAGGGTGTAGTTGCCTCTGCCGTCGAACGATGCCGATGACAGGCCACGAAAGTCGCGGATCCCCGGGAAGACAACATTGAACAGCTTGTACAGGAACTCGTAGGCCTTGTCCCGACGCAGCGTCACCTTGCACCCAATCGGATCCCCTTCCGTAAGGTGAAAGTCGGAGATCGACTTCTTCGCCTTGGTCACCACCGGGTGCTGACCGGTGATCTTCGCCAAGTTCTTTACCGCACCCTCCAATACCTTCGGATTGTCCTTGTCGGACACCCCCATATTGATGGCCACTTTCACGATACGCGGAATCTGCATCACATTACTAAGATTCAGTTCCTTCATCAACCGCGGCGCCACTTCTTTCTCAAACTTCTCACGTAGCATGTCTACCTGAACGTCTCCCCACATTGCTTGCACTGCCGCATCTTCTCACCGTCAACATCAACGAAACCAATGCGAGTGGGCGCCCCACACTCAGGACACACCACGAGCACATTGGAGATGTGTATCGTTCCTTCACGCTTGATAATCCCCGGCTCACGCAGATTCTGCGTCGCCCGCTGGTGTTTGGTGATCATGTGCACGTTCTCCACGATGATTCGTTCCTTTTCAGGATAAACTACCATCACCTTACTGTACTTGCCCCGATCGTTTCCGGAGATAACCTTCACGCGGTCCCCTTTTCGTACCTTTCTCATTATTTACTCCTTGCCTACAGGACCTCGGGTGCGAGGGAGATTATCCGCATCATCTTTTTGTCTCGCAGTTCGCGGGCAACCGGGCCGAAGACGCGCGTCCCCACCGGCTCACCCTGGGAATTGATGAGCACGATGGCGTTATCATCGAATCGGATGAATGTGCCGTCCTTCCGTCGATAGGCGCTACGCGTACGCACTATAACCCCTTTCACCAGCTGCCCCTTCTCGATGTCGCTGGTGGGGAGACGCTTTCGCACCGAACCAACGACGATATCTCCTATTTCTCCCCAACGGCGATTCGAGGAGCCGAGAACGTTTATGCAGCGAACCAGTTTCGCTCCAGAATTGTCGGCCACTCGCAACACGGTCTGCATCTGAATCACAACTAGGCCTCCGCTTTCTCGATTATTTCAACCAATCGCCAGCGCTTCAGTCGACTGAGCGGACGAGCCTCTTCTATCTTGACGACATCACCAACAATCGCCGCCTGCTGTGGGTCATGCGCATAGAACTTGAAGTGGCGCTTGATGTGTTTACGATAGCGCCTGTGAAAACGCTTCTCTTCGACTTGCACTACGATAGTCTTTTCCATGCGATCGCTCACCACACACCCAATCTTTGTCTTCTTCATCTTGATTCCTCCCGTGCCTTCTCTGAAGCGAGCGTCATCGCACGGGCAATATCCTGACGGGTCTTCGCAAGTTCAGCGGTGTTATCTAGCTCCCCGCCGACCTTCTGAAAACGCAGGTTAAACAGCTTACGCTTGAACTCACGCACTTTCTGCTCCAATTCGTCTCTGGTCAGCTCTCGCATTTCCTCAGCTTTCATTTCTCGCCTCCCAGGATAGTTCTTCGCTTCAAGCGGGTCGGGATAGGTAGTTTGTGGCTGACTAACTCATGTACGCGCTTCGCGTCCGCTTCACTGATTCCCGCAATTTCAAACAAGATCCGACCAGGCTTGACGACAGCGACCCAATGATCGACCGCTCCTTTTCCCTTTCCCATTCTCGCTTCAGCCGGATGCTTTGTCCTCGCCTTGTCCGGGAAGATGCGAATCCACACCTTGGAATCACGATGAGTCTGACGAGCGATGGTCGTACGACAAGCCTCGATCTGTTGGGCGGTGATCCATGCCGGAGCAAGCGCCTGAATCCCATACTCGCCGAACGCAATCTCATAGCCACGCGTCGCTTTCCCTTTTGTTCGGCCACAGTGATATTTCCTGTACTTAGTCCTCTTTGGAGACAGAAGTGCCATACTAGTTCACCTTCTCCCGTTGCGGCGAGGCGTACGCGTGTTCTCCTCGGAAGACCCACGCCTTAACACCGATGTTTCCATACTTAGTCCGGGCTTCCGTGAAACCGTAATCGATATCCGCGCGGATCGTCTGCAAGGGCACACGACCCTCCATCATGCTGATCGAACGCGCAATCTCAGCTCCTCCGAGGCGCCCGCTAACCTTGATCTTTACCCCTTCCGCACCCGCCGCCATCACCCGTCGAATGACTTCCTTCATCGCGCGTGCAGGGACAATACGCCCCTCAATCTGCATCGCCACATCCTGAGCAACGAGTGGGGCCTCTAGGTCAGGGCGCTCAATCTCATGAATTGCCACCTTGACTGTCCTGCCCGTTAGCTTCTCAAGGTCACTCTGTAGCCTTTGGATCTCGCTTCCTCCACGCCCGATGACGATCCCCGGTCGGGCGGAACGGATGATGATCGACACACGATCTTCCTTCGATCGCTCGATGTTCACTTCGGAAACCGCCGCTCGACGATAGCGCTCAGTGATGAGCCGACGGATCTCGTAGTCCTCGGTGATGTACTCAGGCGCCATCTTGGGGTTGTACCAGTTGGAGATCCACTTGCGTGTTACTCCCATTCTGAATCCTACTGGATGGACTTTCTGTCCCATCATTCACCCCTCTTGTCGCCTACGACGATCGTCACATGACTCGTCGGCCGGCGCACGATATCGGCCCGTCCCATCGCTCGCGGCCGCAGCCGCCTCAGCGATGGCCCCATGTCTATTGTGGCACGCACCACAAAGAGTTCATCGACATCAACGTTATAGTTGTTCTCCGCGTTGGCTATCGCTGACTCCAAGGTCTTACGAATCAACCGCGCCGCCTTCCTGTTGGAAAGCATGATGATCCGCAACGCGTCATTGACGTTCTTCCCGCGGATGACATCGGCCACTAAGCGCGCTTTGCGCGGAGACATTCGCAACCCTCTAGTTACTGCCCGTGCTTCCATCATCTCTCCCCTATGTCAGGCCCGCTGCCCGCTTCTTCTTCATGCCACCGTGCGAGCGGAACGTCCGCGTCGGGGCAAATTCCCCCAACTTGTGGCCGACCATATTCTCAACCACATACACCGGCACGTGCACCTTCCCGTTATGAACCTTGATCGTCAACCCGACCATCTCAGGCGTGACCATCGATGAGCGCGACCAGGTCTTAATCTCCGTTATCTCTCCACGCCTTGCCCGCTCCACCTTTCGCTGCAGACTCTCCAGCACGTAGGGACCTTTCTTAGTTGACCTCGGCATGTCTATCGTCTCCCCTTGCCGGCTCGGCGTACAATCAGAGCACTCGACTTCTTGTTCTTATTACGCGTCCGACCGCCCTTAGCAAGCTTTCCCGTCGGGGAGACCTGTGGACGGCCCACGCGAGCGCGCCCCTCTCCACCGCCATGTGGGTGATCGACCGGGTTCATCGCTACACCACGCACATGCGGCTTGCGCCCCAGGTGGCGAATCCGGCCGGCCTTCCCGTGTTTGATATTCTTGTGGTCGGGATTTCCTACCTCGCCGATCGTGGCTCGGCATTCCACCTTGAAGATCCGCACCTCGCCCGATGGCATCCGAACATGGGCGCGATCGCCTTCTTTACCGATTAGCTTCGCCGAGGTACCCGCAGAACGAGCCACTTTCCCACCGTGTCCAGGCGTGAGCTCCAAATTATGGATGAGCGCCCCAAGCGGAATCCGCCGCAGAGGCAGCGCATTCCCTACACGGATCTCCGCGTTATCTCCCGACTCAACCATTGTACCTATTTCCAGTGCAACGGGGGCAAGGATGTAGCGCTTTTCACCATCAACGTACTTCAGTAGGGTAATCCATGCCGATCTGTTCGGATCGTATTCACGCGTCGCCACCCGCGCTTGAATGCCGTCTTTGTCGTTACGCGCAAAGTCGATAATGCGATATCGCCGCTTGTGCCCACCACCACGAAAACGCGACGTGATCCTCCCTTGAGAGTTACGGCCACCGCTCTTGCGGACTGGCCGCAGCAGGGCCTTCTCGGGCGATACATCGGTCAGGCCAGAGAAGTCGGGAAGATAAGCGTGACGTCGTCCAGGTGATGTCGGATTGAATCTCTTAAGAGCCATGCTTCCTACCCTCCCATCACATTGATTCGGTCACCAGGAGCCAACCGAACGATCGCCTTGTGCCAGTGTGCAGTCCGTCCGTGCAACTGATTCAGCCGCTCTCGACGCGGCTTCCCTTTAATGTTCGCGGTCCACACCTTCTCCACCTTCACCTTGAACAGATCCTCAACAGCTTTCTTGACCTGAATCTTGTTGGCACCGAGTGCCACGCGAAAGGAGTACTTCCGCTCTTCCATCTTAGCCCAGGATGCCTCGGTCAGAATCGGCTCATAGATGACGTCTTCTGAATGCAAAAGCTTTGCCATAGCTACAATCTCTCCTTCAGTTCGTCGAGTGCCTCTCTAGTAATCACCAAGCCGTCGTAACGTAGGATGTCATACACGTTCAATCCCGCGCTGGCCAAGCACTTCACTCTCGGGAGGTTGGAGAAGGACTTCTTGACTGCACGATTATACTCGCCACTTCCTACGACTACCAGTGCCGAGGAGCTCATCCCCAGTCTTTCAAGTAGGGCCAATGCCAACTTCGTCTTCGGCTGCTCGAATGCGATCCGATCAATGAGCACAACGTTTCCGCCGGCAGCGCGGTCGGACATCGCCGATAAGAGCGCTGCCCGCATCATCTTCTTTGTCAGCTTGATGTGATAAGTCTTGGGCTTCGGACCGAAGACCGTCCCTCCCCCTACCCATAGAGGTGACCGCCTGGAACCAGCACGCGCACGCCCGGTCCCCTTCTGGCGCCAGGGCTTAGCCCCGCCGCCGCTGACCTCGCCACGCGTTCTGGTGGAGCTCGTCCCCTGTCGGCGGTTCAGAAGCTGCATGCGCACGGTTCGATAGAGCAGGTCTTTATTGATCTGCGCCCCAAACAGGCGTTCGTCCAGTTCCACTACCTGGGAATCATCCGTTCCATCCATGATATACTGCTTAGCTTCAACCATTGCTCTTCCTCAACTGTAACAGTGTTCCCCGCGCTCCGGGAGTCGAGCCCTTCACAATCAATAGGTTCCTTTCCACATCGACACCCACCACTCGCAATGACTTGACCGTCACACGGCGATTTCCCGTCTGTCCAGGGAGCTTCTTCCCCTTGACAACGCGTCCCGGATTCACGCAGTTACCGACCGATCCTGGCCTCCGATGGAAGTGAGAGCCGTGCGTCTTCGGACCGCCGGCAAAGTTCCAGCGTTTAACAACACCCTGGAAACCGAGCCCGCGAGATGTTCCGATTACGTCGATCTTGTCTCCCTCCGCGAAGAGTTCAACCCCCAAGCGATCGCCGACTTTATACTGCGTCGGAGTTTCGACGCGCGCCTCGAACAGATGGCGATGCGGGGCGACCCCCGCCTTACTGAAGTGTCCGCGCAGGGGCTTTGTCACCTTTCGCTCGGGAACCTCATCATAACCGAGCTGAATGGCGTTGTACCCATCGGTCTCCACGGTCTTCACCTGCACAACCGTGCTCGGCTGCGCCTCGATCACCGTTGTGCCGACAGCGCTGCCATCTACAAACAACTGTGTCATACCTATCTTTCGCGCTAGAATTCCCAGAGCCATCCGCCTACAACCTCCACTTTTCTTAGAGCTTTATCTCGATATCGATCCCGGTGGGAAGCTCGATGTCCATCAGGGCATTGATCGTCTCCGAGGTCGGTTCCTTGATGTCAAGTAGACGGGTGTGAATCCGCCGCTCGAAATGCTCCATCGATTTCTTGTTGACATGAGGTGACCGCAGGACCGTATAGACCCGCCGCTGCGTCGGAAGTGGTATTGGCCCAGAGATCTTGGCTCGGGTCTCTTTGGCCGAGTCGACAATCTTTTTTACCGAGCTATCAACCAACTCGTGGTCATAACCCCGCAACTTGATCCTAATCTTCTCTCTTGCCATTTTCAGTAACCTCGACTCTTGATTATCTTTTCTCTCATTCCCATCGGCACCACTTCATAGCGAGTCACCCGCAGCGTGTACATCGCCCTTCCCTGCGTCAATGACCGCAACCGCGTCGCATACCCGAACGTCTCCGCCAACGGGACTGCAACATATACGATCTGAACGGTCTCCCGTGACTGAAGCTCCCGAATCTCGCCCCGTCGACGCGCCAGATCCTCCAACACCTCTCCTAAGTATTCACCGGGGGTAACAACCTCCCCTTCCATAATGGGCTCCAGAAGGTCAAAACTCCCCACACTATAAGCCTCATGGATCGCAGCAGCTGCCGCTGCACGAAAGGCAATCTCAGATGAATCCACAGGATGATAGGATCCCCCAATTAAGGTGGCTCCGATATCCACCAAAGGATAACCGGCAAGGGGGCCATTTGTCAACGTCTCCCTCACTCCGCCTTCAATCTCGGAACGATATTTGCGTGGAATGTCCGTTTCCTGTGCCCTATCGGCGAACAACAGGCCATTACCGCGCTCGAGCGGGGAGAGATCGAGGATCACTTTGGCGTAGTGGCCGCGGCCGCCGATCTGCTTATCGAACACCCCCTCAACCGTGACCGACTCGCGCAGCGTCTCGTGGTACGCTACTTGCGGTTCTCCCACGTGAGCAATGACCCCCATCTCCTCGCGCAGCCTCCGCATGAGAACCTCGAGATGAAGCTCTCCCATGCCGGCAATCACCGTCTGATTAGTCGTTTCGTCAAAGCTGACATGGAACGTTGGATCCTCAAGCATCAGCTTCTCCAACGCTTCGGTCAGGATTCCTTGTTCCGCCTCTGTGCGCGGCTCAATCGCAATGAAGACCACCGGATCGGGGAACTCAATCTTCTCCAAGAGAATCGGATGCTCCTTGTCGCAGAGCGTATCTCCGGTGAAGATCGGCGTCGAACCGACGACAGCAACAATGTCTCCCGCCCGCATCTCCGAGAGCGGAGTGCGTTGATTGGCATGTATACGAAAGATCTTTGATACGCGCATCCCTTTCCCGGTGGATCGATTGAACGCATGCCCCCCAGCCTTCACTCGCCCGGAGTAAACTCGAATGAAAACCAATCGGCCTGCATACTGATCGCTCATCACCTTGAATGCCAATGCAGAGAAGGGCTCATCAGACGATGCCGCGCGTTCCTCTCCGCTCTCGACGTCTCGCACCGGCGGCACGTCAAGCGGCGAAGGGAGATAGCGCACAACTGCGTCCAGAAGGGGTTGCACTCCTTGGTTGTGGAACGCCGATCCGCCAAGCACGGGAACATATTCCTGGTCGATGCAGGCGCGCCTCAACGCAGCGTGAAATGATTCCGGTGTTACATCGCCGCTCGCCAAGTACTCCTCCATCACTCCATCATCAGCCTCGGCCACGCGTTCGATCATCCGCTCGCGATAGTGCTCGACATCTGAAGCGATCACACCCGGTACGGGACGGTACTCGTACAGCTCGCCCTTGCTCTCCTCGTCCCACACGATCATACGACGGGACAACAGGTCGACCATTCCCACCAAGCGCCGATCCTCATCGCAATACGGAAGCTGTAGCGGCACAACAACCGCGCCAAGGCGCTTTTCGATCATGTCCAGGGTCTCTGTGTAGCTCGACTCCACGCGGTCGAGCTTGTTGACAAAGGCGATGCGCGGGATGTGGTAGCGGTCGGCCTGTCGCCAGACGGTCTCCGACTGCGATTCCACCATCTCCACACCGGAGAAGATGACTATCCCTCCATCGAGAACGCGCAGAGCACGTTCGACTTCGGCTGTGAAGTCAACGTGCCCTGGTGTGTCGATGATGTCGATCCTGTGCTCGCGCCAGAAACAGGTCGTAGCCGCCGAGGTGATGGTGATTCCCCGTTCCCGTTCCTGCGCCATCCAGTCCATTTCGGTGTCACCCTCATGGACCTCGCCCATCTTGTGCGTGCGCCCAGTATAATAGAGGATCCGCTCTGTTGTCGTTGTCTTACCGGCATCGATGTGAGCCATGATGCCGATATTGCGCACTCGCTCAATGGCTACAGACCCGTTATCAACAGAAGTATCACTGGACATAGAGACCCTCTTCACTAAGAAATATTAATCTAAGAGGATTGAGGATCAGCTACCAGCGATAGTGAGCGAATGCGCGGTTTGCTTCAGCCATGCGGTGAACGTCCAGCCTCTTGTTGTACGCCTTCCCTTCCTTGCGAGCAGCATCCATGATCTCCGCCGCAAGGCGCCCGCCCATCGCGTTACCGCTGCGATCTCGCGCAGCAGCGACAATCCAGCGAAGGGCCAAAGCGATCTGTCGATCCTGCGGCACTTCGTAAGGAACCTGATAATTGGCCCCACCAACGCGCCTAGTTCGAACCTCTAATCGCGGCGAACAGTTCGCGAGTGCCGTGTTGAACACATCGAGAGCGGGCTCGTCACTACGCTTACTGATCCGCTCCAGTGCGTCATAAACAACGCTCTCCGCAACTGACTTCTTCCCGTCCTGCATGACGTAATTGATCAGCTTTGCGAGGAGCTGGCTGTTGTACTTGATGTCCGCCTTGACATCACGACCAGGTAATTGCATGTTTTCTCCTAGCTCCCCTTCTTGGCTCCGTACTTCGAGCGCCCTTGCTTCCGCCCTTCCACGCCTTCGGCGTCCATGCTTCCACGAACTATGTGATAACGCACTCCCGGCAGGTCCTTAACACGACCACCGCGGACCATGACGATCGAGTGTTCCTGTAAGTTATGCCCCTCACCACCGATGTAGGCCGTGACCTCTTTGCCGTTGCTCAAGCGGACACGTGCCACCTTTCTGAGCGCTGAGTTCGGTTTCTTCGGGGTGCGCGTATAGACACGTGTGCATACCCCACGCTTCAACGGACTCCCACCGAGCGCCGGCGCTTTGCTCTTCTTCGTTTTCGGCTTTCGCCCCAACCTGATAAGCTGATTAATAGTCGGCATATTCACTCTCCAAATCGTTATGGATTATAGATTCTCTAATAAAACCTGTCAAGCTGCTTCCTCTTCCTGCTTTTCCTCGCGCAAGATAGTTGCTCCATCCTCGGTGTACTTAAACCCCGTGCCAGACGGGATTCTCTTCCCCACGATAACGCTCGGCTTCAGGCCATCCAAATTGTCAACTTCTCCGCGAAGCGCTGCCTCTGAGAGGACCTTCGTGGTGCGCTGGAAGGATGCCGCGGAGAGCCACCCCTTTGTCTGCAGCGCTGCCTTCGAGATGCGCAATAGCTCGCGCTCCCCACGCGGAAGACGCTTGTCCACGAGAGGGATCTCCACGGATTCCCCTGCACGCATGATGGTCAGTGACTTCAAACCACTCTGTCTTGCCGCCTGCAGTAGATCAGCAGTGACAGCCTCTCCTCTCGCCGCAATCAACTTCCCCTCATGGACAACGTCTTCAGCCACCGCTTCGCCGATGGCAGCTGAGCGCAGGCGCTCTGCCTTCTGGTTCCACTCCACAAGGTCACGCACCTCCTTCTGGAATACCTCAAGCAGGATAAGATCGTTGATATGGAAGCGAGAATCCCCCGTGTCTGTGACGCGCACGTTGTTTAGGATCTGCCGGATGATCACTTCCAGGTGCTTGTCATTTATGTCAACGCCCTGCACCTTGTACACCTTGTGGATCTCTGTCAGGAAATACTCGCGTGCTTTGTTCACCCCAGCAAGATCGAGAAGCGTGTGAGGCGCAACTACGCCCTGAGTGAGCAGGTCCCCCTTCTTGACCTTATCGCCAGTGTGAACAGTCGCCATCTGATCTATCTCGACATCGCTCTTCGCCCGGACGGTGAGTGTCGTTATCTCTCCATCATTCTCAACCTTTTCTACCTCTAGTAAATTGAGCCCGCTAACCTCAACGTTCACCAGCTTGCCGCCGGCACGAACCTTCTCTCCGTGCCCAACGGCCGGTGACACGTTCGCCGTTAGAGGGAAGCGCATGAAGCGCCCAGCTGGATTGTAAACGACGACCCGATCATCGAGAAGGAGAACTGTCCCTGAAGACTCTGCCGCGATGAAAATCGGTTTGGATCGCGATGTGAGCTGATCACCCACTTTTACAGTGGCCCCAGGTTCAACCATCATCCGTGCACCGTAAGCGATCTCGTAGTCTGATCTCTCTCCATCTTTATCGACAACGCTGAACCATCGATCCTTCTCCTCCGACATCTCGATCACTCCAGCGCGATCAGCAAAGACTGGCTCGATGTTGAATCTCTCAGTGATGGGATCACCTTCTGTGACGACGTCTCCGTCCGCGACCACTGGGGCAACCCCACGCGGAAGAACATAAGTACGGTCTCCCCCGTCAGTATCGATGAGGAGCATCTCCTTGCGCTCGATCCCTTCAATGATGAACACCTCGCCAGCACACGGGCTCCCCCTATGGATTAGCTCTTGAGCACTCACCTGTTCGCCCTCTGAAGCGGGTTCCAAGACCGACGGAACTTGGATGACTCGCTGGTCGCCGATGACCTCCACCAGGTCTTTTCCCGTCTCAAGAGCGGTTATTGAAGCGACGTAACCATCGAGGGGAGAAATCCCTGCTTGCGCACTCTTCATCGTGTTTCGTGCCTCGAAAAGTTCTTCCGCGCGCGGAAGACCCTGTGTGATATCCTCTCCAGCAACACCACCGGTGTGGAAGGTGCGCATCGTGAGCTGTGTGCCCGGCTCTCCCACCGATTGGGCCGCGATCACACCGATCGCCGTTCCCGGCTCCACCGGCTGATGCGTGCTCATGTCGTAGCCGTAACAGCGCTGGCAGACTCCGTTAATCGACTCACAGAGCATGGGCGAGCGAATGACGATCTGCGGACGCACGTTGATCTTCGTAATCTTCGCGTCCTCCAGGGACTGCATGAGCCGCGGCGTAATCAGTTCGTCCGCTTGGACAATGACCCTTCCTGTCTTCGCATCGCGAACATCATCGACACTCTTCGTCCCTACGAGGTGCTCCGATCCTTTCCCGGACACGGGGATGACCGCCTGCAGACGACCGAGAAAATCAGCCATCTCGCGATCAATCCACTGCTCCGCCTCAAGGATGACCTCACCGCTACGCGGATCGATGATCGGTCGGCTCGTCACTCGGCCATAGATGCGCATCTCGATCGGTTCCATGACATCATGCTTGCTGAACCGCAGCGGATCGATATCGACACCTTGAGTAGTCCCGCAATCGAGCTCACGTACGATCATGTCGGAGGTAGCGTCGACCAGACGTCGTGTCAGATATCCAGAGTCCGCGGTCTTCAGTGCCGTATCGGCAGCTCCCTTGCGTCCGCCATGCGTGGAGATGAAGTACTCCATCATGTCCAACCCCTCGCGGAAGTTAGATACAACCGGTCGCTCGATGATCTCCCCTGATGGCCCAGCCATCGGGCCACGCATCCCGCACAGCTGCTTCACCTGATCCGGGCCACCGCGTGCCCCGGAATTGACTATCCCATAGACGGCGTTGTACTTGTGCTGTCGCAGGTTCTCCATCGTTGCGTTTTCAACCGCATCGACGGTTCTCCGCCACACGCGGATGATGGCATGCTTTCGCTCAGCTTCAGTCGCTAATCCTACCTGAAACATCTTCTGAATGCGCTTCACAACAGCGTTAGCTTCGTTTACAATCCCTTCCTTCTCCGCAGGAATTAGGCAATCCTTGATGGAGATCGTCAGGCCAGAGAGCATGGCGTACTTAAACCCCAGGTCTTTCAGGTCATCGAGCACCTCCGATGTCTTCTTCCAACCGAAGCGATGGTGGCATTCCTTGACAATGCTCTTGATCGCGCGCCGGTCCATCACTCGTCCATAGTCACGAATCTCCTCAGGGAAGATCTCGTTCATCTGCGCGCGCCCGAGCGTGGTATCGATGATCTTCCCGTTGATGCGGATCTTCACCGGAGCGTGCAGATCTATGACCCCCTCTTCCTGTGCCCGCCATGCTTCGTCGAGATCGCGGAAGTACTTCCCCGCACCGAGAGCATCGTTATCGAGAAGGGTCAGATAGTAGTAGGCGTAGATCGGGTCCTGCGTAGGGAGGCTCAATGGTTCCCCGTGCGCCGGCGACAGGATATTGCGCGGCGCCGCCATCAGCTCCCGCGCCTCGGCGATCGCTTCCGGCGACAGGGGGAGGTGTACCGCCATCTGATCGCCATCGAAGTCCGCGTTGTACGGCGTGCACATGAGAGGGTGCAGGTGAATCGCATCACCATCCACAAGGACCGGCTCAAATGACTGCATCGAGAGCCGGTGCAGCGTTGGCGCACGATTGAGGAGGACTGGATGATCCTTAATTAACTTCTCCAGTATGTCCCACACCTCGGGCATCCCGCCGAGCAAGGCCTTGTTCTTGATCTCATCGAAATCGGAGAACGTCGTCGATTCAAGGTAGTGCAAGATAAACGGCTTGAACAGCTCAAGGGCCATCTTCTTCGGCAGGCCGCACTGCGACATCTTAAGCTTCGGATCGACGACGATCACCGCTCGCCCCGAGTAGTCCACCCGTCTACCAAGCAGGTTCCTCCGTAGGCGCCCGTGCTTCCCATGGATCCTCTCGGAGAGTGACTTAAGGGGGCGATTGTCGCGACCGCGAATTGGGCTCTCTTTCTTTTCGTTATGGATCAGAGCGTCGACCGCTTCCTGCAGCATACGCCGCTCGTTGCGCAGGATGACCTCCGGCGCTCCCATATCGACCAGCTTCTTCAGCCTGTTGTTCCTATTTATGATTCGCCGATAGAGATCGTTCAGATCGGTTGTGGCGAACTTTCCACCCTCGAGCTGAATCATTGGTCTCAAATCAGGAGGGAGGACGGGGATGACATCGAGGATCATGTCCTGGGGGTTGTTCCCCGAGTCGCGAATCTGATCGACCACCTCCAGGCGCTTTATCAACCGGCGGCGATTCCCCATCGCTCGCTCGTGCTCCAGTTCATTGCTCAGCCGCTCATGAAGCTCATTGAAGTCCAGCTCCTCGAGCAGCCCCTTGATCCCCGCTGCTCCGGTAGCGGCGACAAACCCATCGGGATAGACCCGCTCATAGGCCCGCTTCTCAAGGAACGTGATTCGCTCTCCCGCCTGCCGCGGGAACGCCGGATTTCTTACCTTTGTAATCAGAAAGACTAGGCTGTCTAACACTTCACGGTCGATCGGCTCACCAGTAACCTCGGACCCGTATTGATCGACAAGCATGTCGAACGCCGTCTTGGAACAAAGCTCATCCACCGGCCGTTCGGCGATGACTTCACCTGCCTCAACCTCGTCTTCATCCGCGACCATGAGAGCGATGTCACCGACGATCGGGTACTCCTGCGACCCGATGACGACAGCCCGCGACCTCTCACCATTGGTGAGGGTCCGCTCTTCCAGCGTTACCCGCCCGGCTTCCGCAGCCACAACCTGTGGCGCATCATCAACAAAGTACGCCTGTTCCACCGTGAAATCATAAGCACTGCTCAGTATCTCCACCTCTGAGGAATAGAGAGTCTCCCCCGGCCGTACATCACGCGATCGCGAAGACGTAACCAGGTACAGCACCTGCTCGATAGGTTCGGTCTCATAGTAGGCGATCCGTTGCAGTTCTTTCTTCTTCATTCCCAGCAGACGAGCGAGGAGGCTAGAGACACCCTTTAGAAACCAAAAATGAACCACTGGGCTGGCTAGCGAAATGTGCCCCATATTCACACGGCGTACGGAGGAGTCTGTCACAAGGACATGACATTTCTCGCACGTAATACCCTCGTACTTCTTCCCCTTGTACTTGCCGCAAGCACACTCGTAACTGTTTTCCGGGCCGAAAATCTCCTCTGCATAGAGCCCACCCTTCTCCGGGCGGTGTGTCCGATAGTTGATCGTCTCCGATTCCGTAACCTCACCATGCGACCACCGCAGCATGTCCGCCGGGGATGCTAACTGTAGCTTAATCCGTTTGATGTCATCGCCAGAAATCAATAGACTCACCTCGCGCTTGGGTACACATCCCTTCTTTCAAGTACAGTACCCTTACAAAAAGGTCCCGCCGACAGCGGGACCGCCACCATACTTGACTACCCTCTTGTCTGATAGGAAAAACACCAATAGTTAACTCCTCGGTCTTGCTTCCCGTGGAAGCCCTGCCCTCTTGGCACTTGCTTGCATGTTCCGTGGTGTATTTCCCACTCCTCTTTTAACCCACACCCTGCGCGGCACAAGACATTCAACGCCCCTGCGTTTAACACTTTCCGCCAGCTAACTGTAGCGCTCTCTCAAACTCCGCCGCAGGAGATCAAGGTTCGCCCTGCAGTTACAATACGCATAACAACAAAAAAGCACACCCCCCCTTTTCCCTCCGTAGGGGTTCCATTCACTCTTTAACTCTTCTTTAAGCTCACACCGCTCGTGCAAGATTCAGACTCGCGCCGCCAACAAAAGAGTATACATCATTGTGCCCGTTTTTCAACCAACGCTTCAAGATGACCAGTAGTCCGCAATGAAAGGCGGCAAGAGAAGCACGTTTTGTCTATCTCGTTCAACGAGCGAAAAGGAAGAACACTCAACTGCTGTGTCTCATCATCCTGTTCGAAGCGGTAGCACACGGGAACACCACTAAGATAAGCCGCTTCGCTGTGCATGGCAGTGATACGCGCGGCAAAATTGACTATCTCTTCTACCTCATCCTTCGACTTACTGCTCCAGTCTGTACGCACCAGCGTCATCGGTCCAGGATGTGTGGGAAGATAGACACGCAGATCCTGCGGCAAGAAATACGTCTGCAGCTTTCTCTTCTCATCTTCGTCCACCGCCAGAACCACTTTCACATCAGGAGGGCGTTTGTAGTAGAGACCAAACTCTAGCAATTTTAGTGTATTAAGTGTAAATCCCTCCTCTGTGAACAGATTTTCTAACCTCTTTCCAAATCCTGACACAGTGAGCTTGCAGCGCGGATAGAATCCCAACTTGTTCTCCACATCCAGATCGAGATCCCTTCCCAAGTCCAGCAGCCGCTCCCCTTCTCCATCACGCAGGTCACCCAGCAGATCCCGATCGACCCACTCCTTGAGCTCGGGAATCGTCGCTGGGAGAAGTCGGGCGGAGAGCGGACGGAGGACGAGCCCCCTTATCCCAAGATCCTCGGTAATCCGTTCCATCTCCTGCTCAGAGAGGCCGTGATGATCCACCACCTCACCGGTGACGATGAAATCTGCCTTGAGCCGCTGGGTAAAACGGATCGCACGCGAGAGCATCAGGGTACGACAGCTCAGGCAACTACGCGCGAGAGAGAAAGGCTGGCCCGGAAGGATATTTGCCAGCCTGCGGTAGTCGTTCTTCATCGACTGGGTGCGAAACACCGTCCCCGGCCATTCGTCCTTGATTAACTCGCGCAGCCCATCTGCCTCTTCGAAGAATGGCGAGCGGAAGTGCAGCAGGAAGATCTTGTCGACCGCTGGCGATCGCTGCACCATGCGTGCCGCCACGCGGCTGGCTAAACTACCAGAAAACAAGGCGAGTGCTGTTACCACGGGACATTCCTGGCCATTTTCCTCCCCTATCGCCTCGGCTCAATCAACCCATAGTCTCCATCTTGCCTATGATAGATGACACTTACTGCATCTGTTTCAGAGTCGATAAACACTAAGAAGCTCTTCTCAAGGGCATCGAGCTGCAAGGCCGCCTCCTCCGGCGTCATCGGTTTCTGGAAGTACGTGCGCGTTCGCACGATTCCACGACGGTGGCTCGTCTGCTCGTCCTCATCCACCTCGGTAACGGGCGTATTCCCACCATGATCGTTAAGATGGTCCTTGTACTTCACAAGCTGGCGCTTGAGCTTGTCTATCGCCCCGTCGATCGAGGCGTACATATCCGAAGATTCTTCCTGTGCCTTGATCAGCTTTCTATTCGTCAGGTGAGCGTGAAAATCGGCAATTTGGCGCTCCTTCTCTACCGATAGAACCACATCGACGCTGATGATCCTATCGAAATAGCGTTTGAGGCCCTCCGTCTTGTTCAACACATACTCGCGTAGCGTCTCGCTTGATCCGGTGTGCCGCTCAACGATCTTTACCTTCATGCCCCCTCCTTTGTAGAATCCTATTGTAGCCAGAAGGAGGGAACTAGTCAACGCTCATGCGGATAAAGAAATCCCTTGAAATTGACTATCCCCGTAGCAAGACTACGGGGTATTCCGCCAGTTTCATTTTGCCCTGAAGGTCAAAACCGGGATTTCATTATCTCACCTCACCCCGACCCTCTCCTGCCAAGGAGAGGGAGATAGGGAAACCCTGTGGCAAGACCACAGGGAATCTCAAGTTGAAACAACGACCCTGACGGCTGTTGTTACTGTTCTCCTAGCTGGACGAGGCGAGCGCGGATGAGGACCATGATGCGGTGCAAGTCCGAGGGAGTGAGGTCAGGTTGGAAGACGCCAAATTCGCGCTTGACGAAGCTATTGAGGTTGCTGTGATAGTGCATCTTGCCACTGCGTCGTTCGCGGGAAAGTAAACCGATCTCCAGGAAGTCATTCGGAGGATCGTTCTCAATCACGCCGCGTGCACAGTTGGTCCATGCAGCAATTTGATCAACCGAGTAGGATAAGGGGCCATGCCCGATCACAAACGCAAGTATCCGCCGGTGAAGGATGCTTTTTCTGCCAGCACGATCAACTATTCGATCCATGTGTCGCTCAACTGCGTCCGGAAAGCGATAGGACACCTCAGGTGCTGCCTCAGGCGATCCTGCAACCCGTGGTTCAATGTCGATCACCCCAACGGCCGCGCCGCCTGAAAGACCGTCTCCCTTTCTCGCCGTTGACCGTACGGAGTATTGCCCAGCAGGAGTGTTCCTCTTCTCCATCTCGGGGTGTTCGACAGAGTGCACAATCGCCTTGCTGATATTCTGAATGTCAGGATAGGACGGCGGCGGCACCTCCACCTTGATGTATCCCAGAGTGCGTGCGATCCCCTCCAAACGGGCGATCGTCTCGTCCTTCTTCATCGCCTCCGACTCGAGCTGGGCCAGCTCTTCCTCAAGCTGATCGATGCGGGTCTTCTTCCCCTTCCCCTGTTTCGCGTGCTCGATCGCCTCGATGATCGCCTGGCTGACCTGTTTCAGTTCTGGGGTGACGACGACCTCCAGCGATGGGGTGAACCCAGCGTGGAACGTCTCTCGCTCGCGCACGTAGATCGGAAGGACGGTATCTCCGTTCATGTAGACACACTCACCCGTGGACAGAGCGGTGATTATCTCCTTGGTCTCAGCCTTGCGCCAGGGAAGGAGCTCGGAGTAGACGCGCATGTCCACCTCGTGCACCACGCGATGGAGAAAGAGCATCCCTGCCTGGCTGAGGACGTCCTTTTCGACTTTGGCACTGCGCTGCGAGATGACGATCGCGCCCAACCCACGCTTGCGGCCGCGCAGGGCAATTCGTGCTATCAACTCCTTGAGCTCTGTCTTCACCCCCTGAGGGATGAACTCGTGCGCCTCCTCGATTCCGATGATGTATGGATGACGAAGCTTCCCCGCAATGTTCCACAGCGCGCCCAAGTATTCCAGGAGAAACGCGGTCCGTTCCTCGGCGAGAAATCCCGAGAGATCGACAACGACAGGGACGTTCTTCTCCATGCTAATCTGCGCGATCTCCTCTGCGCAGTCCGCGTCCACCTCGATCTCCACCCCTTCGCCGCGTCCGACGACCAGCACCTCATACTTCTCCTTCAATCCGAAGTATTCACCGTCGATGTCGATGATGGAGAGCGGGTAGTTATTACGCAGAAGCTCTTCGAAGATAACCCCGGCCGTGTTCGACTTCCCCGACCCACGTATCCCGAGGATGGCGATGCACTGCCCGATGATGTCCTCCAATTCCAGATCGAGGTCGCTGCTAATCGAAAGTGGAATTCCCATGGTGTGCGGCAAGAGATGCTCTCGCCAGTAATCTCCTCTCTATCATTTATCTGAAGAAAAGGTTAGCGAGAACTACCCGACCCTCACAGGGCGTATGTCCTATTCCTGGCGGTCCTCGTTCCCCTCAAGACCGTCTGAGAAGAGGCCCATGGCCACGGAGATCGCCTCCTCTCGCGTGTGGATCTCACCGGAGAGAATGCGATCATGAACCTCCTCCAACACCTTTCCCAAGCAAGGTCCAGGGCGTGCACCCATCTCGATCAACACGTGCCCATCGACCAGCGCCCGCGCCTTCTTCAGATCGCACACGCGCTCCATGTGATCGACAACGCGCAGCGTCTCCTGCAATATCGGGGCCCATCCGGATGACTTGTGTGCGCAGGCCTCACAATCCGCAACGAGCACCTGCAACAGATCGAAGAAGAGAGGGTAACGTTCGCGCAGACTCGCACCCGATGGCTCACTCCCGCCTTCCACGCTTCCTTCACTCACGAAGCGCACCTGCTTGCCTCGCCCCATCTTAGGAAAGTCGGCGATGCGCATGTGATTCTTCACCAGAAACACCAGACGGGCGATCTCGTGCTTGCTCATGCGCAGGCGCGAGCCGATCCTGCGCGTCATGCGTGCGCCAATAGCATCGTGTCCCCCCATATTCACCCCGTCATTTCGGGCGAGCGCCTTCGGCTTCCCGATGTCGTGCAGGAGGACGGCTAACTTCACGATCGGATCGCGCACGAACTGGTCACTGATGCGCACGGCAAGGAGCGTGTGTACGTATACATCCCCCTCCGGGTGGTACTCCTCCGGCTGAGAAACACCCTTCATCGCTACCACCTCGGGGAGGATGTGCGCCAGCAAGCCAAGTCCATCGAGAAGCTCTATCCCCCGCGCTGCAGCGGGAGTGGCGAGCGTTCGCAGGAGCTCATCGCGAATCCGCTCCCAGGAGATCGACTCGATCTTGTCCGCGTTTTCAGCGATTGCCGCCGCCGTTGCCGCATCTATCACTCCGTCAATCCGGCAAGCGAAGCGGACCGCGCGCAGCATGCGCAGATAATCCTCGGCAAAGCGCACTTGAGGATCGCCAATCGCTCGAATGCGTCCGACCTTCAAGTCCTCTATCCCCCCGACGAGGTCAATGACTGTACCATCGCGCGTCGCGGCGAGACCATTGATCGTCAAATCGCGCCGGTTAACGTCCCCAGCGAGGTCACGCACCAACTCGACCTTACCCGGCCAGCGGCCGTCGTACTCCTCCTCTGTGCGAAAAGTGGCGACCTCATACTGCTCCCCGTCCGGCGCGGCAATTACCAACACCCCAAACTCCTCTCCCACCCCGACGATCGGACGATCGTGAAAGAGGCGCCGCACCTCTTGTGGAAGCGCAGAGGTTGCGATATCCACTTCATGCGGAAAGAAGCTAAGAGATGGATCGAGGATCGAGCGTACCGCGTCGCGGACGACGCCTCCGATCAGGACCGCCTCGTATCCGGCTGCTGCTAAGCGATCGAGGATCTCACGCGCGAACGGGTGCTGAGTGAAGATCGTGTCGGTATCGATGTGGTAATCGCTATTCATGGCAAGCCTGACTATACCGAGCACAGAAGAGGGCGCGCAAGGAGCATGCTCAAGGGAAAATTGTGGTACATGAGTCTAGACAGAGAGGGCATTCGTTCAGAACCCCATTTCCCTCCGTTACAGTAAGGAACACTTGCCTCTGTCTGCTGTTTCCATTCTTGCTAAGGCAGCTTCCCGGGGATAGCTTCGAAGACCGAGCACTGGACCGAAGTCGCGAAGATTTTCAGTTTCTTGTGCAGCCGCGCACGCCCCACCGCGTCCTTTAGAACGCTCGGCTAGGCGGTGTCAGCTGTCTCAACTTGAGGTGATTAGGGTCTGTTCCGCTTTGCGAGGAAGCTTGACGAAAACGAAGTACGATTCCGGATAGAGATAGTCGTCTCCAGAATCATCAATGATTCTCAGATACCCTTCACGCTCTGCACGCTTGTCTGGAAGCACCTGGTAGACCTTCCGTGGTTCCAGATCCTCGCAGTCGTCATTCCTCACGCAAAACGCAAACTTTTGCTCCCCTTCTTCTTTCATCATGATAGTCCTCAACTGGCTCTTTCTCATTCCGAGTGGGTAACTAAAGAGAAAGGGCCAAACGCCAAGACTCGCACAGAGGTGTAGAACTGTTTCACCACGAAGGGCGCGAAGGAGGAGGACAAAGCACTTGATGTCGCTTGAAAACTTGCTGAGGTTACACAGCAAGCACCGTATTCGACAACTCATGGATCTCCATTCTTCGTGTCCTTCGGTGCTCTTCGTGGTGAATTCTTGGCATTAGTTCTGCGTGAACCGCAACTAGAGGTTACTACCTACAGGTCACTACCCACTCGAAACGACAAGGAACCCCT
>CAYQFN010000005.1:0-1099 GCA_964416685.1 uncultured Thermotogae bacterium
ATACAGCTATTGAGTATGGCCCATGCTTTCAGAGAGATCTTCCGCACACGCAGCGCAAGAAACGGTAACTCATACTTCAACTCAAGGGGGAGATCCCCTCTAGGAATGGATACTCCGAGCGAACGCAGCATGGGCAGTCATCGCTTCGCTCAATCTCAAGCGACGTGAACTGATTGCTCCAGATGTCGTAAGTCGTGAGGAACGCCGAGCCGTCCAGAGCGCCGAGGAGTATCTTCAGCCCAGAGGTTACCTGCAGTGAGACGATGGCACGCGGGATGGTGTTGATCAATCCACTGTTCCCTGCGGTGAGAACGAATTCGTCTGGCACGGGATCGGGCGACAAGCAGCGCAGGCATGCCGTCTCTCTTGGAATGATCGGCATTGTCATCCCGAACGTTCCCGCAACGGCAGCGAAGACCCACGGGATCTTATGCTTGACACAGGCGTCGTTTAGCAGGTAACGCGATGGCATGTTGTCAAACCCATCGAGCACAAGGTCGACGCCTTCGAGGAGCCGCTCGATGTTCTCTGGCGTAATTCGCGCGACTTCGTAGTCGATCTCGATGTCGCTGTTGATCCGTCTCAGCGCCTCTGCCACAACCCGCGCCTTCAGCGCTCCGACGTCTGCCTCACTGAGCAACCCCTGCCGCTGCAGGTTCCCCATCTCTATCGTGTCGGAGTCGACGAGGATAAGCCTCCCTACACCGGCACGCGCGATGATCTCAGCGCTGTTGGAGCCCAATGCACCGCAGCCAGCTATGAACACGGTTGAATCGCGCAATCGTTCCTGCCCGGCAATGCCGATCTGTGCAAGTGTCGTCTGCCGTAGGTAGCGATCGACCTCGTTCATCAGAACCTGGCGGCGACAAACAGCTCTAACAGGAGGCCGTTGTAGAGCTTGGCGTCGCTCTTTGTACCGGTGAGGTATGATACTGAGAGGGAGGTCTGCCACGTCTCGGATATCGTCAAGTCCGCACTCGTCTTGAGCGACAGGTTGATGTCCGGCGTCCCATTTCGCGCGGCGTAGCTCCCGTCAAGGTCGACGCGCACACCGATCGGCTGATAGAGGCCCCCTTCAGGGAGGGTCCCCTCTGGGAGG
>CAYQFN010000005.1:1199-9369 GCA_964416685.1 uncultured Thermotogae bacterium
GCGCACACCGATCGGCTGATAGAGGCCCCCTTCAGGGAGGGTCCCCTCTGGGAGGGTCCCCTCTGGGAGGGTTTCCTCAGAAAACGGGTCGATGGAGAAAGAGTAGCTATTGTTGACAGTGACGGTCAAGTCCCCCTCCTTCCTCGATCCCGACGAACCACGGGCGCTGATTCGTAGCGTGTCTCGTCGCCCATCCTTCGGCGACCAGGTGAGCGATCCGGTCAACGTGCGGCTGGTCGAGCCACGCATCTCGTCTCTATAGGTCACGTAGTTCGCGTTCTGGGTGAAAGAGATGTTCGGCCGCAGGTCCGGGATCCCCGTGTAGGCAAGGCTGAGAGATATCCGATCCGTTGTTTGCTGCCTGTCTTGTCCGAACCCGGACAGGTCTCGACCGAGGGTCGCCCGCACCGAAAAATCGCTCACCACCGCCTGCAGGTTGGCCTGGCCGTTCATTGTGATCGTTCCTGCCTTGTCGTTCCCGCCGAGGGTGAAGCGTGGGGTCAGTTTAAGAGAAGAGATCGAGAACGCATTCGGCCTCAGGTCGAGCTTCGCCGTCTGCGTGATGCGCGTGTTCTCGTCCGTAAGGGCACGGCTCCCATCGATCGTATACGTAAGCGTAGTGCCGAGGCCGGTAAAGGAGTGTCGTACATCGCCGTTGATGTTCCACTTTTCGCTTCCAGTCGTACGAGTTGATGAGAAAGACATCGGCCGCGCCCAGCTACCGCTCAACCCGATCTCCGGCGTAACCTTCCAACTAGCACTCGCGGAGAGTCTGTTCGCGCGTGGGGTAGAGCTGTTCACGCCGCTTCGCAGGGTGTCCGTCCACCCGAGCGACAGAGAGAGGACATCAGAGAAGAGGCTATCCGATAGAGCAAGCGCGTAGGTGATCGTGTCGCTGTCAAATCCTGGAGTAAAGAAGTCTTCATTTACCAAACCTTGGCTGATCGAAAGCTCAGCGTGCACTCCAAGATCAATCGACAACGAGGCGTTGTTCTGCATCGTGTCGCGTGGATGGTCACTGGCATGATCAACCTCATAGAAGCTGTGTGACGCAACAAGCTCTATCCCATCAGCGATGTGGAAATTCCCGTTTAGACTCCAACCAGTGGAATCACTGCGAGAGAGGCGTCCGATGGTGGTGAAGGTCGGCTGCACGTACTCGAAGCTCCCCGAGAGCGAGTAGCTCTCCTCACTGCGGTTGAAGCTTGCCCGCGTCACGATCCCCTTGTCGGTGTGATCCGCAGCTGGGATGTCTCTGAACCGGGAGTTGTCGCGTCCGTCAATCAGGAGATCGGAGTTACCGAATGACTGGCTAGTCCCGTCGATCTGCCAGACCTCCAAGCGATAGTCAGAAGTGGCGCGGCTTCCCAGCCATAGGCTCTCATCCTGCGCAACAGCAATCGCTGTGATCGCCCAGCCAGCTGCGATTGCCACGGGTTTATCGCCCCTGTACAGGCCATTGTCAGTTCCGTAACAGACCTCTCCCCCCTTCAGCGCGACGGCGTACACTGGTTTCCCACTGCAGAGCCAGGTCATGTCTTCACTCTCACCATGCATGAGCGCCAACCCGATCTGGGAGCCGATGTACAGGCCACCATCGCTTGCCACCAGTGCGTTGATCCTCTCTGTTGGTGCTCCGGCAACCGGCGTGAAGACACCGTCGTCAGGATTAAGCCTGAACAGCCCGCTCTCCGTTCCCACGTATAGAATCCCTCCAGTGACTGCAATCCCGTGGATGGTGGCGAACGCGTCAGATTCGTACGACTTGAAGCTTGCCTGGTCATCGAGTGAATCCGCTGGCACGATGGCCAGACCGCCCTCCGTGCCGATATACAGCGTGCCATCATTTAGCAACAGGGAATGGATCGCCACGTTTGGCAGACCATCCTCCAAGTAGTAGCGCTTCCAGTTCTCCACCTGATCGAACGGTGCCTCGCCGCTGAGGGTAAGGACGCTGAGGCCGGATGAGGTGCCAAAGTAGATGTGCTCCCCATCGCTCGCCATCGCGTAGATACGCCCTCCCGACAGCCCGCTCGCCGCGCCGTACGCCGTCCACTGACCTGCGTGCCGAACGCTCAAGCCGTTCAAGCTTGCAACAAGAGTGTAGTCACCAACAACGAGGATCGATGTGACCTCGTTTGGCATGTTGAGACGTAAGTTGTCGTCGAACGGGAAGACATCGTTGTTGTACCCGGCCGTGAACTGGGCGTTGAATCCGTCGAGTTTTATCGTTCCCACCACCCCGGAGACGGTATGAGTGTTCGGCATCGTGCGCGTTCGCTCATCGGCAGTGACACCAGCGCTGTCCGCCGCCTGCAGCAGGCTCAGATCGAGCGTGAGAGCTGGAGAGACGGGGAGCGTGAGCATTGTTCCATAAAAGTTGCGCGCATACTCCGCACTTGAACCGAGGCCTCCACGCGAGCGCTCATAGTCCACGCGGATAGTGTCGTCCTGCTCCACCTGCACGAGCAGAGTGAGCAGGCCAAGCTCGTAGTCGATCGCGTAGTCCGTGTCACGGACGAGAAGCTTCCCGTTCAGGTAGACCTTCTCGCTTCCAGGAACGACCGAGAGACCGAGGTTGAACATGTCACCTGATACGCTGTAGTTGAATGATACACGGAGGGCACTCTTTGCATCTGAGAAAAAACTATCCGGAAACTCAAGCTCGATGATCCCCACGCTCTCGTAGGCTATCACCTTGTAGTCTGTGAACTCTGGAGCGGTGATCGGCCGGAACGTGCCCCCGCCAAGGCTCACTTCAACGACGATCGATCCCTTCTTGACGTTCTTCTTCCCTAAGTCGTAGAAGCGGTGCTGCGTGCCACTGGTGATGGGATAGGAGTCTTCGTCAACGTCGAGCGTCGCCTGCGCGGCAAGCTCAGTCAGGAATGCCGCTTCGTACTCGCTTCCGGTTGTGAACGGGTAGAGCTTGCGATCGGTCCCCGTGAGTTGATGTTCGTCGTTGTAGTCCTTGATCGCATCCTGCAGTCGCTTGCGCAGCAGGCTGTTCGGCTCAGACTTCAGGATGAGGGTATCAAGATCATCCCCAACCACGACGAAGCTGTCGCTCTTGAGCTCCTGCGAAGCGGAGGCGGCTATGTCATCGTAGAGATAGCCGAGGCTGTACTCGCTGAGGAGGGCGCGCAGCGGACTGCCTGCCACAATCGTGAGGTCAACAATGGAGAAGTCGGCGATGAACGGAGAAGAGAGGGAGAATGCATACAGGCCAGCGATGTTCGTCCGATACGGCTGTACGATCCAGGGGGTGCCTGGTAGCGAAGAGGAGAACAACACTTGCGCGTGCGCGGTGGTACCGATGAACGTCTGCGACTCCGAGATCCCCTCGATCTGCGAGGCAACGCCGGTCAGTGTCGCCCCATCGTGTATGTAGTCAAGGCGTAAACCTTTTAGCTTCTTGTTGTACACCGCGAACGCCTGCTTTCCGGTGAGGGAAAAGTCGCCGAGCACGCCCTTGAGGTGCTCGGTGTCGAGGTTGATCGTCAGCGTCTGCATGCTGGCCGGCTCTTTGTCGTTGAAGTGTGCGCTGATGGTGAGGGCCGAAAGTGCCTCACCCTTGATGTCGACCGCAAGCGACTGATCGAGCGATAGCTGATACGGGCTCGCCCCTACTCTCGCCAATCCGCTGGCATCCCCAATCCCGTAGCTTACCGTCCACGTCTTGCTCCCAGTGAGCGTAAGCTTGAAGTTCTCGCCTTCCTCAGTCACTGAGAAAGCGGCACAGGAAAGAAGAGCGATGGCAATTAAGGTGAAGCCGATCTCCCATAGGATGGTTATCCGTCTCTTGTTTTTCACATGTCCTCCTAGAAGCGAACTCCCAGCGACACGCGATGGGTGTCCGGAAAGGCGCCTCGAGTGATGTACGCCCAGTCTATTTGAAAGCTCGAGAAACGCACCGATAGGCCGAATGTCGCTCCATCACCATCATACCCGACCCGCACGGCCAAGCCATCGACGTAGGTCTCAAACCCGGCGTACAAACGGGGAGAGCCCGAAAAGAGCCCGGCCCCCTCGACGGTCGCGTTCACTTCCACGCCATCGCCCGCAGCAAGGGTCATGGCGATCCCGATGCGCGTCCGGGGGGTCCAGCCCTCGGTGTGGCTGAAGAAGACGATCGGCTCGCTGTAGGCATTCTCTACCATCACGCCAACGCGAATGATGTCGGTGACCACGAGAAGCGCCGGATCGAGCGCCCATCCGGTGGCATCGTTTGGCGATGTGGCGCGGTAGACCTTGAAGCGTCCTCCGATCCCGACTGGGCCAATGTTGAACCCGCTGGACACTATCCCGCCACCGCTCGTGTAACTGAACGTGTCTTCGTCTCCCTCGATCGGTCCGGAATCGAGGTAGATGACCGCTGCACCGAAGTACGGGAGAGCAAACTGGAGAGATGCGTAGTTAACCGCATCGAACTGGCGTGCAAGGAGCGAAGAGAAGCTTACATTATCGACCCATCCAAGCCCGGCCGGGTTGTAGAAGACCGCACTCTCATCGTCTGAGAGCGCAACGAATGCGCCCCCCATACCAGCAGCACGAGCCGACGTCGAGAGATCGAATATCGCAGCGACGTGTCCATATTCGCCGGCCAGGCTCGTCACAGTGAATAGGCTGATAAACACAAGTGCAGTTATTACCCATTTCATCTAGAGATCACCAACCTTCCCACCGTGGAGTTTCCCTTGTCCGTGGTGATGACATACAGATAGAGGCCATTTGCCAGCGATCTGCCCGCATCATCTATCAGATTCCAAGTATACCCTCTTCCGTTTATCGCTAGGTCCGCTTCAAGGACCGACTCTCCAGCAACAGTGACCACATGTAGGCGTGCCTGCGTCGTACCGTCCGGTAGGCGGTAGTTGAAGTTCGCCTCCGTGCTGACTGGATTTTCGGCAAGACCAACGATCGGCACATCGCGCGTTGGCGGATTTACATGGCTGATGACAGCAGCGACTGCTGCATCGGCGTTCACCTTTCCGTAGCCCCAACTCGTGTTGGGAACGCTTCCCGTATACGTGTCCTGTGTTGCCGTATCGGTCAGCGTCGCTCTGATCTGGTCTGAAGTCAACTGCGGGTCCTCGGAGAGCATCAGCGCGATCGTGCCGCTCACGTGTGGGGCGGCCATGCTCGTCCCCAGGTTCATGGTGTGGACGCCATCGGGATTCGTGAGGTACAGAGCGGACGCAGAATCAACAGAAAGCGCTGAACAGATCCACGCCCCAGGCGCCGCGATCTCCGGCTTCTGCCTGCCATCGCGCGTCGGACCGAGGCTCGAGAAGTACGACAGAGCGCCAAGCTGCGTGGTCGATGAGAAGTCCTGTTGCCCAGCCAAGGATGCCCACTGCGCCTTAGTGTTGAACGATCCCACGGTGATCACCTTTTTCGCGTTCCCCGGCTCATCGATCGTGAGAAGCGAGTCGCCGCCGATGATCCTACCATCACTTGCACTTGATGTAATCCAACCATCAAACCGACCGCCCCCACTAGCATCGGTGATGGTGACACTCCAAGGGGCTCCGCTCGTCAATGCGCTCAGCGTGATCAGAGCCTCGTTAGCGTTGTTCTCCGGGTTTGCCCCGGCTGAGGCGTTGTCCACGCTCGCCATTCCGCTGGCGTTCGTTGTGTTGCCGGTCGTCCCGGACGTCACAGTGAGCGGGCTGCCGCTCGGGGGGGTGAGGGTGATCGTAAACGCCGACTCTCCCGGATACCACAGAGATAGATCGAGGGAATCCGATGCCGGATCGACGGAGAAGGTGAAGGAATTTCCGGACAGTGTGTGCGCGATGTGTAGTAACTTATCTCCCTCGTTACCCGCCGAGACGACAATCGCCCGTCCCGGACGATCGAGGAGCTCATCCAGCCCCTGTTCGAACAGGCTCGTCCCGTCGTGCGGTCCATCCTGCCCCCCGAGGCTCAGGTTGACCACCGCTGGTAATCCCGCCTGCTCCGCCTGATCGAAGATGTAGCTCACGCCAGAGAGGATGTCCGAGGTGTAGAACGGCGTCTTCACCTCGATGATCTGCGCTCCCGGGGCGACACCGATCATCCCAGCGCTCGATGACGATCCGTCCCCCGCGGCGATCGCCATCACGTGTGTCCCATGGCCCTCTGTATCCTTCTCGCGGACGATCCCGCTGTTGGGCCCGAAGCCGGCAGCGATGTCACTCTCTATGTCCGAACGATCGTAGTACGCGCCGAACAGGCCGCTCGTCTGATCCCAGATCGAGAGGATGCGCGATGATTCCTCAAAGCCATCTCCATCAGAATCGTAGCGGAAGTCCAGATGCATGTAGTCGATGCCCGTATCGACCGCGCCGACGATCACGTTCTCCCCTGTATCGGATATCGGTGGGGCGTGCACAAGGTCTGCCTCGATCGCAGGAACACTCACGTCGAGCTTCGGCTCAGTCTTCCACGAGGGCTCCACGTAGATCACATCTGGTGAAGAGATCAACGTCAGAAGGAAGGTGAGAGGAATCCTCATCCCGAGAATCGTCCCCGTCGAGACCGTGACGGGCAGACCGAGGAAGTTCATCCCAAAGAACGGGTGCCGCACCTTGACCAGAACCCCCAGCTCCTCTGCCGGGCTGTCGCCGGGCGCGATCGGCAGAACGATCAGTCCCTTCGGACCGAAAACCTGCATGGACGAGGCGTAACTGGATAGGTCCGCAGTACCATGTGCCTGTGCCAGAATCTCTCGCAGTATCGGTGAGAGCTTGGTCTCCTGCCCAGCATCTGCCTGTGGGGCAAGAAAGGTCAACATCGAAAGTAGAATGACTGCGACCACAGTGAAGAATCTTCTCATCTATCGTCTCCTTTGAATCGAGTAGCGATTGTAGCAGGCATAGAGAACGATCACAAAACGACAGACCTCTACCGGGACCGCGCAACGCAAGAGCCTTAGTCCCTTTACAACGTGCGCCCGCGTGTGCTATCATCATTATTGTTAAGGGAGGGATACCATGCGTAAGGAACGTGTTACAGTTGTGCTTATTGCCTGTCTACTGCTGACGTCGCTTCTCGCCCTGTCCGCGCCGGTGCTAACGATCTACTCGCAGGGGATCGCGTGCGTGCAGGACAATGTCATATTGAGCCTGACCAACGGAATGAACGATGTGCATCTTAGCGTCCCCGCAAACATAATCCCGGAGTCGGTTTTGATCGGGGTGGAAGGGACGATCATCTCACAGTCCTTCGACTACACGAACGCCGCCGATCTCACGGTTGCTGCTGTTGGGAAGAAGGTAGAGGTGATGACCTCAAACGGCGTCTATCGCGGGACGCTCCTTTCCTATGAAACGGACGCTGTGACAATCCTGGATTCCTCCGGAATGATCCGCACGATCGCTCAGCCGCAACAGGTGAGCCTCGGAAATCGCGATTCCTTTTCCCTCGATCCAGCGCTGATGCTGAAGATGCAATCAGACAAGGCAGGAGACATACCGGCTACGCTTTCCTACCTGACGAGGAATGTCTCCTGGCAGGGTAGCTACGTGTGCGTGCTTGACGACGATCGGTCGACGCTGTCGCTCCTTAGCCAGGTTACTCTACGCAATCAGTGCGGGCTCGATTTCCCCGACGCGACGATCCGCTTCGTCGCTGGAGATGTGAACCAGGTGGCGCCCAAGTACTACGATACAGTGCGCGCCGCGCCAGCGCCGATGGCGATGGAGATGGGGGCGAGCGAGCAGTCCGCATTCGAGTATCACCTCTATACGTTGACGGGGACGATTGACCTCTTAAACGGTGACGCACTTGTCGTTCCCTATGCCAAGGCGAGCGCGGTTGGGGTGGAGAAGACCTACCTCTACGACGGAGCTAATGGCTCCGGCGTGCAGGTACAGATCTCGTTTGATAACAGCGTGAAAAATGGCCTTGGGATCCCCCTTCCTGCGGGGACGGTGAGACTGTTCGGCAGCGCCGATGGCGCGCTCCTCTTCCTGGGGGAGGATGCGATTGACCACACGGCGAAGGATGAGACCGTGAACCTCACGGTGGGAAGCTCATTCGACCTTGTTGGAGAGAGGACGCAGGTCTCGCGCGAGAAGATCGCGTCATCGACCTATCGCGAGACGTACCGCATTACCCTGCGCAATCACAAGGACGAGGATGTCTCGATCGATGTCCGCGAGCACCTAAACGGAACGTGGAAGAT